>JAGSYM010000092.1 GCA_018262395.1 Nitrospirota bacterium
TCCGGTCAAGTCCGACGCGGATCTCCGCGAGGAGTCGCTCCGACCGGATAATGACAATCATTAAAAACAAAGTGCACGATGAATAAAGAAACAGACATCAACAAAAAGGAATCCCAGGATGAACCCCAGCTTACCGCTTCCCCCTCATACGATTTTATAAGAACGATTGTCAAAGAAGATACCGAAGTAGGGAAGTACGGAGGCCGGGTTCATACCCGTTTCCCGCCGGAACCGAACGGGTATCTGCATATCGGACATGCGAAATCCATCTGCCTGAATTTCGGCATCGCTTCCGAATTCAACGGACTCTGCAATCTGAGGTTTGATGATACCAACCCGACCAAGGAAGAACGTGAATATGTGGAGTCCATTAAAAAAGATGTCCAATGGCTTGGGTTTGCCTGGGACGGCAGGGAATACTACGCATCGGGTTATTTTGAGCACCTCTATCAGTATGCCCTTGAGCTGATCAAAAAGGGCGCGGCCTATGTCTGCGACCTCACTTCTCAGGAAATGAAGGAATATCGGGGTACGCTCACCGAACCGGGAAGAGAAAGTCCATATCGAAACCGCCCGGTTGCTGAGAATCTTGAACTGTTTGAACGGATGAGGAAAGGCGAATTCCCTGACGGAAGTCGTACCTTGCGTGCAAAAATCGATATGAAATCGGGGAATATCAATATGCGCGATCCGGTCATATACAGGATCCTTCACGCTGCTCATCACAGGACAGGGGACACATGGTGCATCTATCCGATGTATGACTTTGCCCACTGCTGTTCAGATTCTATCGAAAAGATTACGCACTCTATCTGCACCCTGGAATTTGAAGATCATCGTCCCTTATACGACTGGTTTCTCGATCAGCTCGGAGCCTATCATCCGCAGCAGATTGAATTTGCCCGCCTGAATCTGAGTTATACGGTTCTCAGCAAAAGAAAACTCATCAAACTCGTCGAAGAGGGCTTTGTTTCAGGGTGGGATGATCCCCGGATGCCGACGATATCAGGTTTGCGGAGGCGCGGGTATACCCCTGAAGCGGTCAGAAACTTCTGTGACCGTATCGGTGTCGCGAAAAGGGACAGCGTGGTTGATATGCCGCTGCTTGAATACTGTATCCGCGAGGACCTGAATAAACGAGCGCCCCGTGTCATGGCAGTCCTCCACCCGCTGAGGGTCGTTATAGAAAACTACCCGGAGGATAGTGCGGAGGAACTCGACGCGATTAATAACCCTGAAGATTTGGGAATGGGGACACGGAGGCTGCCCTTTTCCCGTGTACTCTATATTGAACATGACGATTTTCTCGAAAAGCCGCCAAAACAGTTTTACCGACTCGCACCGGGCCGTGAGGTGAGATTGCGGTATGCCTATTTCATCACCTGTACCGGCGTCATAAAAGATGAAAAGACAGGTGAGGTGGTTGAATTGCGCTGCACCTATGACCCGGCAACACGGGGTGGCGATGCCCCTGACGGCCGAAAAGTGAAATCAACCCTCCACTGGGTCTCGGCTGCTCACTCATGCGCAGCAGAGGTGCGGCTGTATGACCATCTTTTTACAAAAGCAGATCCGAATGAGGCCGGGGAAGGAGAGGATTTTACGTCAAACATCAATCCGGGATCCCTGAGTATCCTGAAATCCTGCCGCGTCGAGCAAGGGCTGACCAATGCACCCGTCGGGAGTTTCTATCAATTCGAACGCCAGGGATATTTCTGTTTTGACCCGGGTTCAGCAGAGGGTAAGCTTGTTTTCAACCGCACGGTCACCCTGCGCGATACGTGGGCAAAGATACAGAAAACACTGAAAAAATAGCATGCAAAATTCACTTGTCATAAAAAATTACCCTTATCCCCCTTTTCTAAAGGGGGGTAAGGGGGGATTACTAAAAATATCATTAACCCAAAATACTTCTTCTAACAAAATCCGAGGAATCCAATTATGAGCTATATCGCTGTCATAGGTGCAGGAAGCTGGGGGACAACACTCGCCCATCTCCTTTCAAGTAAAGGCTTTGAAATAGCCCTCTGGGTTTACGAAAAAGACCTATCTGAAGAGATACGGCAAACAAGGGTCAACAGCGTTTATCTGCCCGACATTGAACTGCCTGACAACATTCGTGTTACCGGCAGTTTGCAGGAAGCCCTGGAAAAAGCACGGTATATCGTAAACGCTGTCCCTGCCCAGCACACAAGGTCAATCTTCAGGGAAGTTCTCCCTTATATGATTGATGAAGCAATAATCGTCAGCGTCGCCAAAGGCATTGAGCGGGGGACACTTCTGACCGTTTCCTCCATCCTGAAAGAACTGTCTGCCCACCCGGTTGCGGTGCTTTCAGGCCCGAGCTTTGCAAAAGAGGTGATCAAAAAACTGCCAACTGCTGTAACGCTTGCGACAGAAAATATACATACCGGTGTTCTCCTTCAGGAGATATTCAACGTAGATCATTTCAGGGTCTACACACACGATGATTTACTCGGCGTTGAGTTGGGCGGGGCATTGAAGAATGTGATGGCAATAGCATCAGGTATCGCTGACAGCCTTGGGTTGGGAAATAATGCACGGGCTTCCCTGATAACCAGAGGCCTCGTCGAAATGACAAGGTTGGGGATTGCAATGGGGGCAAAAGAGAGGACATTTTCAGGACTGAGCGGGATTGGAGACCTTGTGCTCACGTGCTCAAGTCCACTGTCGAGAAATTATACGGTCGGGATCAAACTCGGTCAGGGGATGAAGCTGAAAGATATCCTGACCCAAATGCGCAGTGTTGCCGAGGGTGTGCCTACCGCAGACTCTGCCTACGAACTCTCGAAAAAATATCATGTCGAGATGCCGATTATCGAACAGGTCTATAAGGTTCTGTATGAGGACCAAGATGCCGGTCACGCCGTCAAAAATTTGATGGAACGCTCCCTGAAATCAGAATTCTATGGATAATACAAAACTCAAAAATATCTTGAAATCAGTCCGATCCGGCGAAATCAGTATCGTCCGTGCATTGGATGTATTGAAACATCTCCCCTATGAAGACCTGTCGTTTGCCAAGATTGACCATCACCGGCACCTCCGGCAGGGAATTCCGGAGGTCGTTTTTGCCCAAGGCAAAAAGGAGGAAGACGTTGTATCCATTTCGCAGGCCATCTTCAAAAAAAGCGGAAAATTATTAGTCACGAAGGCGTCAACAGAGATATATAAAAAGCTGAATATCAAAAGCGCAGCATTCCATATTTTATCCGGGACAATTTCAGCTAATGGGGAGAGAAGCAAAACAGGACATATCCTCATCCTTTCTGCGGGAACATCGGATATCCCTGTTGCTGAAGAAGCAGCCGTAACAGCATCGTTTCTTGGAAGCAGAGTTGAGATGATATACGATGTTGGTGTCGCAGGAATCCACCGCCTTGTGAGTGCAAAGAAGGCATTGCACTCCGCAAGGGCGATCATTGTTGTTGCTGGAATGGAGGGCGCCCTCCCCTCAGTGGTCGGCGGCCTGGTGGACAAGCCCATTATAGCGGTTCCGACATCTGTCGGTTATGGAACAAGCCTTGGCGGGCTGACAGCACTGTTCGCCATGCTGAATTCCTGCGTGCCGGGCATTGCGGTTATGAACATCGACAACGGCTTCGGTGCAGGCTGCCTGGCACATAAGATAAATAGAATGCGCAGAGCTTGATGTTGCAACAAGCGATCTCAGGTAACTGCTTCACCTGCACTGTGTTAAAAACAGAAGGGCTTGACGCTTCAATATTTCTTCATCGAATGCTCACAACAGATACTTTTTATAAAGTGCTTGAACTCCGACATGTGTAAATTCCTACCCAGCTTGGGATTACGACCTTACAAATTGGCAGCCAAGCATTATCCACTTAATTTTTATTCTCGCGTCCGGGTAATAATGCAAGTGTTGGATCGCTGTTAAGAATATCTATTTCTTTTGGGGTAAATCTGCCTAAGCGCCAGTATATTTCCCCCCGTTCAATTTGTTCTTTGGTCAAGGCAGCCTTCAAACCTGCAGCGCCGTGCCCCTCACGGACGATGACCACAGCTTTTTCTCCCCGTTTTCTTGAGAAAGCAGGATGGACGGTAATTGTTTTAGGCTCATCATAACTCTCAATATGTGCCTTATGAAGAATGGACAGAGCCTGGTGATACACAAATGCACGGGTCACTACTGTCATTATTTCCTCGTGGGTATATTTTCTTTCCCGTGTGAGAACATCACTACCATACAAAATATAATCAGAGTGAAATATTGCGTTCCTCAGGTTTTGATCCCAAATTTCTTTCAAGGGGGCCACTACTTCGGGTACACCTGCTCTTAACGCAGCTCTCTCTATTTTCGCTATTTTGGTACCAGGAGACACAGGTCTATTTTCCCCGACCTTATATGGATAGAATTGACCACTGAACCGTTTACCTAAGGAAACATTTACCAAATTCGATAAAATTTCATAGGGTTCAGATGCTTCAACTATATGTCCATAAATCCACAACTGAAGATGACGCGCGGCTTCATAATTTTCCGTTTTATTATGAACCTCATACAACAATGGCATTGCACGCAGGGTAGTTTCGTATGCGTCGCCAATTCCCCTGTGATCAGATTCTCTGATACGAAATAGCGTCAGTAAAAACTCAAATTCGCATTTTTCTCTTGCTTTTACAAAAGCCCTGTCAAGAGCTGTGCAATAACGCGGCAACGCATCTTTAAATGCAGGATGAAATTTGTCCAACGCAGGACGTTCATCATCCTCGATCTTGAGTTCCCAATATCCGTCATCATTGTGAACTAATGGCATTGAAAATATCCTTAAATAATTATAGAGGAAATGTTCATTTTCAGGTGTACTCTGCTACCGGAAAGATTGTGGGGGAAATCTCTTTTTCAGGAAGCAGTTCACAAAGGATGAGCGCTGTCGGAAGCATTCTCATGACGCTCTACCTCCCAGATCTCAAACGCGATCGCTCCATCTTCCTCAATAACACTTAATATGCGCATGGGGATATGACGGACGCGTGCAATGTTCTGGAATGCCACCCGTGTCGATGGTACGCATGTATACTCAGGCCCGTGCAGGACAAATGCATCTCGGTTATCAGTGGTAATGAATTTCTCAGCAAAGAACTTTGCCTCGGCAGTGTCCTCGCGGAGCCAAGCGTATTCGACAACTCTCTCCGGGTCCCTCGTCACAAGAAGGGCTTGGTTCCGCATACCCCAGTCGAGGAATACAAAGCGCCGATTCGAGGATGCCACAAGGTCAAGAAGTCTCCAGATAGCTGGTGTCTGAATGGCTCGGCTGAATGAGTGATGGTGAACGGCAGGCGAGCAAAGCGTCCTATCGAGGTAGCGGTGAATCTGCGCACTGTATGCGATACCCCCCAAAGCTGTGATACAAGTGATTGCTGTAAAAGTTGCCCGGACAGCAGCGGGCCTGGAGA
>JAGSYM010000093.1 GCA_018262395.1 Nitrospirota bacterium
AGCCTTTGCAAAAGAACATCCTACCAGTAATGAACCTATCAGGCCCGGTCCATGACAAACGGCAATACAGGCTAAATCCTTGAATGAAATACCGGCAGTTTTCATTGCTTCGTCAACAAGAGGCCATATCATCTCGATATGCCGACGGGAAGCAAGCTCCGGCACGATTCCGCCGTACTTTTTGTGAATATCCGTCTGGTTCGAAATACTATTGGAGATAATCTTTGTGCCGGATTCGACAACAGATGCCGATGTATCATCACAGGATGTGTCAATGCCAAGGACGAGCACAGGAAGCCTTACGGATTCTGTCTAAAGATAGTTACGCCTTTCGGCAAAGCAGAATCAAAGAATGCATCTTTCAACCCGGTATTGATCTTGATATCCGTAAGATTCATCTCTGTTCTGTTCGAATACGAATCGATTACTGTAAAGGACCTAATCGGGAATTGACCATCCGAGAGTTCTATTTCAATGGAGAGGACAGCACCCATTGGTTTTTTCGGCTTCAGAAATAATTTCCCTTTTTTATCTGAGACAGAAAACTCCTCCTGAATGTTTCCAAAGCCGCTCAGAAGGGCTATCGGCGCCTGGCCATAGGTATCTCTGTCAAATGTGCCCTGAAACGCCTGTTTTTCCTTTTTCTGATAGATGGTTATCTCATCATTATTGATCAGGACATCCTGTGCATTGTTTCCTTCGTAACTCCACTTCATTTTCATCGGCCTCTTGATAAAAAACTGGCCTTTAAACGTCTCTGTTTTTTTCAGATCCTTCATAAAGCTCTTCTGAATAAAACTCCCGCTGATATCTTTGATATTCTCGTATGCCTTCTGGATTCTGATAACTTCCACATCAACAGATGCAGCAGAGGCAGGTTGCGGGAAACAGCAGAGAGAACAAAAACAAAAATACAGCATGAGAAGAAAGATTAAATTATAGGGTGATCGGTTCATTTTTTATCGTTCTCCTGTATTAAATTGCATATGTTAAGAATACCACACGGTAAATTTTCATGACAATAACGATACAGGAGCGGGTTCATTGCTTGATTAAATACTGCAGACCGTTTAAAGTTTTTCTATGAATTATGCATGGCGTTTAATTGATACGGGATCATGCAGTGCAGCTTATAACATGGCGCTTGACGAAGCCATTGCAATTACTGTCAGGCAGGATCTTTCACCCCCGACATTACGAATCTATGGCTGGAATCGGCCCTCTCTCAGTATTGGATGTTTTCAGAAATCAGGAGATGTTGACACTGCGTATTGCCGGGATAATGATATTCATATAGTGAGGAGACCAACCGGTGGCCGTGCCGTTCTCCATAATGATGAAATTACGTACAGTTTTTCAGTGAAAACGCAGACCGGGTTATTTTCAAAGGGATTGCTTGACAGTTATAAAAAGATCAGCACTGCATTAGTGCTTGCTTTGTCAAAAGTAGGGCTATCCCCTCACAGCAGAATACAGAAACCAAAGCCAAAATCAAAAATCCAAAATTCAGAACCTCATAATCCTCTGTGTTTCGAATCGATATCGTATGGAGAGGTTTCTGTCAACAATACAAAAGTGATCGGTTCAGCCCAGAAGCGGTGGGTTGATGGGTTACTCCAGCAGGGATCCATCCCCTTTACGATAAATGGAGATGAGATCTTGAGACTATGTCGATGCTCTATTCTGCAAATAAGAAAAGAGCCTTTGATCGGCCTGAAGCAAATAGTACCGGGACTATCACATGACGAGCTTAAAGATGCAATTCGGATTGCTTTCGAAGAGACTTTTCAGATAAAGCTCGCCAGATCCGCGCCTTCTCAGGAAGAACTCGCTCTTGCACGGGAACTGGAAGCACAGAAGTATCTCTCTGATGCATGGACATTCAAAAGATAACGCAGTCAGAAAGCCTCGTGAGTTATGACAATGGTATAATGAATTCATGTATGTCTATGTTAACGGAAAGATTGTTCATGCACGGGAAGCGTTCATCTCGGTCTTTGACCACGGGTTCCTCTACGGAGACGGAATCTACGAGACATTACGGGTATATGACGGCGCTGTTTTCAAGCTTGATGAACATCTCATAAGGCTTTTTCGTTCTGCTTCCCTGATAGGCCTTTCGATTCCTCTCGATCTCAACCATCTGAAAATTGCCATCTACGAGACACTGATTGCCAATGCACTCAGGAACGCCTATGTGCGCCTAACCATCTCGCGGGGGAAAGGTTCAATCGGTCTTGACCCGGACCTCTGCCCTGAACCAACAGTCGTTATCTTTGCCCAGGAATTCAAGGAATACCCAAAGGAATTTTATAAGAATGGGATTCATCTGATTATTTCTTCAACCCGGAGGAACTGCAGGGAGGCTATCAATCCGCAAATAAAATCCCTTAACTTTCTCAATAATATCCTTGCAAAGATGGAAGCAAAAAGAAAAAATGCCCACGAAGCTGTCATGTTGAATATTCATGGAAAACTGACGGAGGGCACTATCAGTAATATCTTCTTCTATAAGGATAGGACCCTCTGCACTCCGTCGCTTGACTGCGGAATCCTCGATGGAATAACAAGGGGGATGATTATCGATCTCGCCCTGAGAGAGGGCATTCAGATAAAAGAAGGTCAATTCAGCAAAAAAGATATGTATTCAGCAGAAGAAGTCTTCATCACCAATACAACCATGGAGGTTATGCCGGCATCAAAGGTTGATGATCAGCGATTTGACGTCGGAAATGGCGCAAAATTTTTCCGTACCATCTATCAACAGGAAGTGAACGCCTACATTGCAGAGGTAAGAGCCAAAGGCCCTTCCCTCTGGGCAGAAAATGTGTAGTCTGTTCGGATATTATATGTTTGGCCGGTCAAGGAAAAAGCCCGCCGGGAAACAGGGTTGTGTGAGTAAGAGAAGATGGTATGAACTGTCAGGCTTTTCTATACAGTCATAGGAGAGAAAAAGGGCGATTAAAATTACCGGGATGGCGTGTCCACACTCTTGACTTCTGAAAGGGTCGGGAGCGTTTCTCAGGTTCGCTGCCTGTGAAATACTGAGGCTGTTTTTGAAATTTCCTATCGTAAACTTCATCTTGAAAGAAGTGGGGTGATTTTATCAATAACACATAGAAGTTAATGCTTGATAAAATTGCTGACACTGTTGATTTACGCATATAACTTGTAGGCTAATGCCGTTTCAAATATGAGAAATCGTTGAAATATAATTGTTTTAATACGTACACGTGATTGAATTGTGCTGTGCCCCTGCTATACTATGAGATAGGAGGATCATAGGGCTTATGAAGAACGATGATTTTCCTGGATTTGAAGACATAGTCGAAACGATCCGCGAACCGCTTTTAGTTCTGGATGCGAACCTGAATATTCTCTCTGCCAACCGGAGCTTCTATACCATCTTCAAGGTAGAGCAGGGAGAATCCATCGGACATCTCATCTTCGCTGTCGGTAACAAACAGTGGGACATCCCTGCGCTTAGGACATTGCTTGAGGAAATTCTCCCAACACGCAAACGGTTTGATAACTACGAAGTTGAGCATGATTTCCCTACCATCGGCCACAAAACAATGCTCCTGAATGCCCGCAAGGTCTATCGGAAAGATGTCGGCACACAGATGATACTGCTTGCCATTGAAGATATAACCGAGCGCAAAAAGGTTGAAAAAGCGCTTGAGGCAAATGAGGAAAAATATCGGGAGCTTGTCCAGAATGCAAACAGCATTATCTTGAAAATGGATCCGAAAGGAAAGGTCACTTTTTTCAACGAGTTTGCACAGATGTTCTTTGGTTATACCGAGGAAGAGATGCTCGGCTGTAGTGTTGTAGGCACTATCGTACCGGAAACAGAGTCTTCGGGTCGTGACCTTGAATTCATGATTAGAGATATCGGAATACATCCGGAGAAATCTACTAACAACGAAAATGAAAACATGCGCCGGAATGGTGAACGGGTATGGGTAGCCTGGACGAACAAGGCCATTCGCGATGGGAACGGTAAGGTTATAGAGATCCTTTGCATTGGGAACGACATTACCGAACACAGGCGACTGGAAAGCTTATTAGAGGAGTCTGAGGAGCGCTACAGACGCCTTTTTGAGACTGCGAACGACGGGATATTGCTTCTCGAAAAACACGAAGGGAAGATCACCCATGCTAATCCGGCTGCGACGAAGATGGTTGGCTATTCCAAAGAGGAGTGCATCGGGAAAAAGCTTCAGAATATAGGTGTCCCGCTTGATATGGGTAATTTTCAAAAGGTAATGCAAACATTGGACAAGAGCGGCATTATTTATTACGATGATGTTCCGGTAAAAACCAAGGCTGGGCAATATATTGATACGGATATCTATATGGTTGACAGGGCACGATTGGTTCAATGTAATATTCGCGACATCACTGAGCGCAAGCGGGCCGCGGAGGTAATAAAGAAAAATGAAGAACAGTTGCGAAATCTGACAGCATATATGCGGAAGGTTACAGAGATGGAAAGAACCAACATAGCCCGTGAAATCCACGATGAACTTGGACAGGCATTGACTATATTAAAGATGGACTTGTCCTTGTTCCGAAAGACAGTTCCTGAGGATCAACCATCAATGCTTGAAAAAACAGATGCGATGTCACGACTGATTGATAAAACGATCCAGACGGTTCAAAGGATTTCGACTGACTTAAGACCTGGACTCCTGGATGACCTGGGTCTATCGGCAGCTATTGAGTGGCAGCTGGAAGAATTTCAGAAACGAACGGGCTGCACATGTAAGATAATAATAGATCCCAAGGATGTCACATTTGATAGTGATCGTAATACTGCTCTTTTCCGTATCCTTCAGGAGACCCTGACGAATATTGCCCGACATGCAGAGGCGACAGAAGTCAGCGTAAGTTTAAAGCAGAAGGACGGGCAGATAGAACTAAAGGTTCAAGACAACGGCAGAGGAATTACAGAAGAAGAGCTCACTCATCCGCAATCATTTGGTCTCATCGGGATCAGAGAGCGTGCTGTAATTTTTGGCGGAGGCAGCAACGTTAAAGGTTTTCCTGGTAAAGGAACAACCGTGACCGTGAAAATCCCGGCTAAGAATAATGAAGAACGTCGATGATAAGAATTCTCATAGCAGATGATCATCCCCTGTTTCGTGAAGGACTGAGACACATCCTCGCAGGATGTCCTGATTTTACTGTTGCCGACGAAGCAAGTAATGGACAGGAAGTCTTTGAGAAAGTGTGGAATAATGAGTACGATATGGTTTTGCTGGACATTGCAATGCCTGGAGCACCGGGACTTGAAGTCTTGAAAGGACTTAAAAATGAAAAACCAAAACTCCCTGTTCTTGTTTTGAGCATGTATCCTGAAGAGCAGTATGCAGTCCGGGTTATAAAGGCCGGTGCTTCCGGATATCTTACCAAAGGAAGT
>JAGSYM010000094.1 GCA_018262395.1 Nitrospirota bacterium
TCGATGAGCTTATTCAGCTGCTTGTTAATCTGTTCAATAATTTGATCATCACCGCTCGTAACAATCGTCATGGTCGATATGAGGGGGTCTATCGTTTCACCGACAGAGAGGCTCTCGATGTTATATCCTCTCCCGCTGAAAAGGCCAGAAACCCTTGAAAGCACCCCGAATTTGTTTTCAACAAGTAATGAAATGGTATGTCGCATGATCGCCCCTTCTGTCCCTCTGTTTTTTCCTGTCTACTATCTACTAAATACTGTATACTGTCTTATTTAACTGCCCTCAGTTTCTTCTCTTCCTTTTCCTTCTTTTCCTCAAAGAGCATATGGTCAATAGGCGCACCTGCTGGCACCATGGGATACACTTTCTCCTTCCAGTACACAACAAAATCCATAAACACAGTCTTTTTGATCTTAAATGCCTCCTTGAGAACCGGTTCCACCTCGCTCGGTTTAGTCGCTCTGAGACCGATTGCACCATACGCTTCAGCCAGTTTCACGAAATCCGGTACTACTTCGAGATGAGTATGTGAATACCGCTCGCCATAGAAGAGTTCCTGCCATTGTCTAACCATTCCAAGATAGCGGTTATTGAGAATTGCAACCTTCACCGGCAGTTTATTGATAACTGCTGTAGCAAGTTCCTGGATATTCATCTGGATGCTCCCGTCTCCGGCGATATCAATGACCAGTTTGTTCGGATGGGCTATCTGTGCCCCAATCGCAGCAGGAAACCCGTAACCCATAGTCCCCAACCCTCCGGACGTCAGCCACATTTTTGGTTTATCAAACTTATAGAACTGAGCCGCCCACATCTGGTTCTGCCCGACTTCAGTCGAGATGATCGCATCCCCCTTTGTTAATTCGTAGATTTTTTCAACAACAAACTGGGGTTTTATCACTTCTTCACTGTAGGTGTACGTCATAGGCCTTTCCTGTTTCCAGGCATCAATCTGTCTCAGCCAGGCCTTGCGCACCTCATCCCACTGCTCTTTCGTATCCTCTTTCAGTATCTTGTTCAAAACAGTGAGAACTCTCTTCACATCCCCCACAATCGGGACATCCACGCGGACGTTTTTCTTTATGGAAGTCGGATCGATATCAATATGAATGATTTTTGCATGGGGAGCAAATTGATCAAGCTTGCCGGTCACCCTGTCATCAAACCGCATCCCTATTGCAATCAGGAGATCAGACTCCTGAATTGCCCTGTTGGCATAGTACGTACCATGCATGCCGGGCATTCCAAGAGAAAGCGAATGGGTTCCGGGGAAGCCCCCGAGTCCCATAAGTGTCATCGTGACCGGGGTATTGGTTATTTCAGCAAGCTCTTTTAATTCCTTATGGGCGCCTGAGAGAATCACGCCGCCACCGGCGATAATAAGCACTTTCTTCGATTTCGCAATCATCTGGGCAGCCTGGTTGATCATCCACTTATTGCCTTCGTATGTCGGATTATAGCTTCTGATTTTTACTTCAGGCCATGTGAACTCTGCTTTTGATGACGTGACATCTTTGGGAAGATCGATAAGGACCGGTCCCGGACGTCCTGTTGTCGCTATATAGAATGCCTCTCTCACAATTCTCGACAGGTCATTTACATCCTTTGCGAGAAAATTGTACTTTGTGCATGGCCTCGAAATACCGACAATATCAGCCTCCTGGAATGCATCATTCCCTATGAGCATGGTCGGCACCTGGCCGGAAAAGACAACAAGAGGTATGGAATCCATAGAGGCGGTCGCAATCCCTGTCACTGTATTCGTAGCCCCTGGCCCCGAGGTGACAAGAACCACCCCGGGCTTTCCTGTTGACCGTGCATATCCATCTGCTGCATGCACAGCTCCCTGCTCGTGTCGCGTGAGAAAGAGTTGTATGTCCTTATCTTCATAGAGGAAGTCGAATATGTTCAGTATCACACCTCCAGGGTATCCGAAGATATGCCTTACCCCTTCTCTCTTCAGACTCTCAATAAATATTTCAGCGCCAGTTATCTTCATAACGTCTCTCTGCTCCTTTGTAAATTCAGTAATTTTACCATAAAAAATACATAATATGTCCAATGGCAGCAAACCTGATCATCCTTCCGCAGCCGGGAAGCAGGGGTCACGGGTTTGCCCGCAGTCACGAACAATTTATACATGTTATTGACAATTACTCAAGAATGTGATGTGATGTTTTGTAGAAAGTGAGTTTGAGTCAGATGACGCAGCATTTCCTTTAGCATAAACATTCAGATTCCAATCATCAAAAATTCTTCCCATGAGACTTTGGCAGGAAATAAGGCAGATCTTCAGAAAAGCCGAAGGTCCCCTTGAGCATAAAGAGGGGGAAGAAATTCTCCTCAACAGATACCGCTTATTTCAGCTCTTGTTAAACGAGAATAATGCCGTTCTCAAGTTGATGGCAGAAATGGAGGAGCGCGCTTCAGCCGGCATAGTGCTCGACAGGCAGTATTTTCTCAAAAACATACCGCTCATTTCCGAAAAGGTCAGGAAAATTATAGATGCCTTGAACCAAATATCAATGAACAGCTATCAAACACTTATTGACCGATTCCTCGAAATCAATACAGAAATTATTGGTCTTTTGGCGAGAAAATTTCCTCCCTGCAGATTCACAGCACCCCTTGAAGAGATCGACAGAACGATGGGAGAAATGTTTGGGAATAAAACTGCAAACCTTGGCGAAATCAAAAACCGCCTTGGCATGCCGACTCCTGAGGGTTTTGGGATAAGCACTTCCGCATTCCTGGCGTTTATGGAACACAATAACCTTTTTCCAAAAATTGACGGGATAGTATCCGGCAGTACGGATTCAGATCCCGGCTCACTGCTCAGCAAGAGCACCGGGATACAGAAACTTTTCGATGAGGCAGAAATTCCCGCTGATGTTGAGAAAGCAATACTCGATGCATGCTCCGTATTGGAGGGAAAATTTGGACCTGGAATCATGATGGCTGTGAGGAGCAGTGCTGTGCAGGAGGACGGTGAGTACAGCTTTGCAGGACAGTATTCAAGCTTCCTGAACGTCCCCCGGGATATGATAGTAAAGCGATACAAACAAGTGCTTGCAAGCCTCTACAATCAGAGGGCCATTTCTTACTACAAGGAGACAGGGTTTCAGGAGTATGAAATGATAATGGCTGTCGGGATTCTCACCATGATTGATGCAAAATCAGCAGGCGTCATGTATACACGCGACCCGGCTCAGCCGCGTTCTGACGATATTATTATAAATGCTGTCCACGGCCTCGGCAGATCAGTCGTCGAAGGAACCGTCACTCCTCAAATGTATCGTCTGGCAAGACATAGCAAAGCAAATGAAGAAGCGGTAATGCCCGCATTCAGGATTATTGAGAGACGTGTTCCCGGGCAGGAGCTTCTGACCATATGTAAACCTGAAGGTGATCTTGCAGAGGTGCCGCTTCCCGAAGGTACCCGGGGCAGCCCATGCCTGTCTGACGAGGCTATTCGTCTTCTTGCTGAATATGGGGTTACTATCGAAAGGCATTATCAATATCCCCAGGATATCGAGTGGGCACTGGGAAGAGATGATGTCCCGTACATAGTGCAGGCCAGGCCGCTTGAAATACTCGACGAAGATCTCAACGAGCCGGTTCCGCCGGCGGTTGAAGGTTATGATATCCTGATAAACCGTGGTATTACGGCAAGCAAAGGTATTGCATTTGGGAAGGCCTATGTTGTCAAAAGTGAAGAAGATTTAAAGAAGTTCCCTGAAGGCGGCGTGCTCGTTGCCAGGAATACTTCAACACAAATCGCCGCAGTAATGAATAAGGTGAGTGCGGTTGTCACAGATATTGGTGGAGCCACAGTGCATCTCGCAACGATTGCAAGAGAATTTCGCATACCTGCAATCTTTGATACAGAGTCTGCGACCACAATCATCCGGGACGGACAGGAGGTAACCGTTGATGCGACTCACGGTAAGGTTTACAGCGGAAAGGTCAGGGAACTTGCAGAGTTTGGTAAGCAAAAACCAAGGCCCGAGAGAAAACCCCCGTTTTTCGGGACTATCGGGATGGTTTTAAAGAAAATAGTACCACTGCATTTGGTCGATCCGGCCGGAGAGAATTTCCTGCCGGAATTCTGCATCACCTTTCACGATATCATACGATTTGCGCATCAGAAAGCGATGCATGAAATGTTTCATCTGTCTGGAGAAAGCCCTGACGATATACCAACGGTCAGGCTCTCTGCAGGTATTCCCCTCCTCATACACATTATCGATTTAGGGGATGGATTGAAGGAAAAGGGCCGGAGCATAAACCCTGATCACGTGTCTTCTGTCCCGTTCAGTGCTTTCTTACGTGGTCTCAAGTCAGTAGATTGGCCGGGGCCAAGGCACGTTGATTTAGGCGGCATCTTAGGAATGATTGCACATACCGCCTCAATACCCGAAACAGAACTTGCAGAGACAGCGGAAACAAGTTTCGCCTTCATATCAAAAGTGTATATGAACTTCTCTATAAGGTTAGGCTACCACCTGTCGGTTGTCGAGGCTTACGCCGGTGACAATATTAACGACAACTATATACACTTCTTTTTTAAAGGTGGCGGTGCAGACATGGACAGAAGGCTGAGGAGGGTCTGGTTAATCAGTGAGATATTGCAGAAGCTCGATTTTCGCGTAAAGCTTACAGAGGATATTATCGATGCGGTAATCACGAAACACCATGCAGAGCTTTTCACACAAAAACTTGAACTGCTCGGGAAACTCACGGTCTATACAAAGCAACTGGACGCTCTGATGGCTGAGCATTCACATGCTGAATTTTATCTGCAGGACTTTGTCAGCACATATCTGGAGAAACTGTAGGCTGTTAAGACCTACCTTCTCGTATCCATATTGACAAATGCCCAAAAAGCAACTACGAGGATCAGAAAGGCAATGATAATCAGGTATTCAACAGACTTTGTCGCAAACATATCATAGTAGGTAAAGAGTTCTTCCACGGTTATTCCTCCGTTACTCTGTGTTAGCAGTTAGTGTTTCTCCATCGCTCTGGCCCAGGCAGGAGCTTCTCTCAGCACCGGCATCCTGTTCACAATCCACCTGAATGCCCAGATCTCTGTCAGGATAATCGATGCGGTTACAATATACTCCATGGGGGCGGGCCAATATTTTTCGCTGAGAGGCACATACCAGTTGTATGCGATAAACGTATAGTTAAGCCTGTTGATGATGATTCCGAGCATGGCAAGAACGGCAGCAAACTTTATGGTGGACGTATTTCTCTTCTGTGCTCCGCTGACGAACATCAGACACGGGACTACGACAAAGCCGATTACTTCGATCAGATACCACGTTCCCATCGGTGTAAAGAGATACGGAACTGCATGCTCGTGAACAAGCAATATTAT
>JAGSYM010000095.1 GCA_018262395.1 Nitrospirota bacterium
CTGGTACCCGAAAATAATCCAGAGAACGCAGGCAAGGAGGATGGCAATGACTTTTTCCTTTGTGTTTTCTTTTAACCACAATGCAATAGGCCCCGATTTCTTTGCAGGTTTTTTGCTTAAATAATACGACACCAAGTCCCCTTTGAGGGCAGCCGCGGTGACTTCCCTGATCTGCTCCCCCTGTGCTATGGAGATTGTCCCGCGTTCTTCAGAGACAACAATGCATATGGCATCAGAGCGTTCAGAAAGACCAAGGGCTGCTGTGTGGCGAAGGCCAAAATTGCCTTGAGTGCTTGCATTTGGGGAAAGAGGCAGATGACATCCAAAATAAGTTACCATATTTCCGTCAATAACAACAGCACCGTCATGGCCTACGGAATTGGGATCAAAAATGCTCTCCAGGAGCGGCTCACTGAGAGTTCCGTTCAGTTCTGTACCGCCACTCAGGTGTCTGTCAAGAGGTTCATTACCTTGAATAACAATCAGAGCACCAATGTGCTTTCGGGCAAAACCGGCAACAGTCTGGGCAATTATTTCAGAAGTCTGTCCGTGGGGTGTCGTCATCGGGATTCTTTTTCTGATTATTCCCAGAATGGCAAGATGTTCAAAAAATCGTCTGAGGTCTTCCTGAAAAATGACAACAAGAACGAAGAGCAGGATGGCAAAAAACCCCTGCAGTACAACCGTTGTAAGGTAGAGCTGAAAAAATTTGGCAACGACGTAGATAAAACCCAGAAGGCTGATGCCAATGAAAACAAAACGGGAGGCCCTGTCTTTAATCCAGATCAGGAGTGCGGAAATCATGACGGAGATTATCGCAATGTCAAAAACATCCTGAATGCGTAAGCTCATCATCATTGTCAATGCGCTGTCAAACATGGTCTCATTTCTTCCTGATAAGAAAATCAGATATATAATTTAATATTCCGATATATAGAACACGCTAAAATAATTTTTGCAAGTATCAATATTGATGACCGCCATTTTTTTCTTGACAATGCTCCATGGTTATGGTTTCATTCGCCGTCATAAAAGAGAAGGCGATAATTTACATGATGGACAGAATGAGCAGCAGCGGGACTAACAACGTTTATTACTTTTGGAGCTATTATTATTTCCCGTTGGTCTGCCCATCGCTCAGGAGAAACTAAAACCAACTAACTAAAACATAAAAGCCATGGGTAGACCGAAAGAAGCTGCCCATGGCTTTTTAATTTTTTCAGGCCATGGCGGCAACATTCGTCATGGCCTTTTTTATGTGACACTTTTTTTAACAACCCCTGGAAGCAGGTGGCGTAAATTGATCCTGGGTGAATAAAAAAACTAAAGGTCTTATATTTGATGTGAGGAGGGGTACATCGTGATTATTGTTATGAAGAGAAATGCAACTGAAGGTCAGATTGAGAAAGTTATCCAGTGGATAGAGTCTGTCGGGTACAGTGTTCACCCTTCCCGGGGAGTAGAGCGGACCATTATCGGAGCTGTTGGGGATGAGCGCGGGAAGGCATATTTGAAGTTTGCCGAATCCCTTTCAGGGGTGGAAAAGGTCATGTCGATCCTGAAACCGTATAAACTGGCCAGCCGGGAGTCAAGGGAAGAAAATACTGTTATTTCCGTAGGAGGTGTGGATATCGGCGGTTCCCGGTTTGTTGTCATAGCCGGTCCGTGTGCTGTTGAAAGCGAGGAACAGATGATGGAAAGCGCCTATATTGTTAAAAAGGGAGGAGCCCACTTTCTCAGGGGCGGGGCGTTTAAACCGAGAACATCACCATACAGTTTTCAGGGGATGGAAGAGGAAGGTCTTAAGCTGTTGGTAAAGGCCCGTGAGAATACAGGTCTGCCCATTGTTACGGAAGTTATCAATCCTGCAGATGTCGATCTAGTGGAGGCTTATGCTGATATCATGCAAATCGGCGCACGGAACATTCAGAATTTCCCTCTCCTCAAAAAGGTTGGTCATTCGAGGAAGCCGGTTCTGCTGAAACGGGGTATGATGACAACCATCGAGGAACTGCTCATGTCGGCGGAATACATCCTGTCTTCGGGAAACAGTCAGGTCATACTCTGTGAACGGGGCATCCGCACCTTTGAGACGGCAACCCGCAACACACTCGACATCAGTGCGGTTCCTGTTTTGAAGGACTTAACCCATCTTCCTGTCATCGTCGATCCCAGTCACGCATCAGGAAACTGGAAATATGTCATTCCCCTCAGCAGGACAGCGTTAGTAGTCGGGGCAGACGGGATTCTTGTGGAGGTCCATCCTGAACCTGAGAAGGCCGTTTCTGACGGTAATCAATCTCTCAAACCGGAAAAATTTTACCAGTTGATGGAGGAATTAACTGTTCTTGAGAATGTCATGAAAAAAATGCATAGGTGCTGAGATGAAAAAGATAAAGGTCAATCTCGATAAAAAGTTGTCTGCATCCCATGAGATTTATATAGGGTACGATATCCTGGATCGTATGGTACTAATTATTGCAAAAACGCTCCCGGCCCTTCATCACATCATTATAACCGATTGTAATGTGTCGGCCATCTACGGAAATCCTCTCCTGGAAAGAATGAAAAAAATGGGGCTGAAGGCAGACATGATTGAGTTTCCCGCAGGGGAGGAGTCCAAGAATATTAAGACGACTCTTGACATTGTTGAGAGGCTGTTGAAACTCGGGGCGGACAGAAAATCGGCGCTCCTTGCCTTGGGAGGCGGTGTCGTTGGCGACATGACGGGATTTATCGCTTCCATGTATATGAGATCTCTCCCCTACGTCCAGATCCCTACCACTCTTGTGGCCCAGGTAGACAGCAGCATCGGGGGAAAGACGGCCATTGACCTTCCGGAAGGGAAAAACCTTCTTGGGGCCTTTTACCAGCCGAAAGGAGTGTTTATCGACGTGAAGTTTTTAGACAGCCTTCCTGAAAAGGAATTCAATAACGGGTTGGCAGAGGTCATCAAATGCGGGATTATTGACGATGAAAAATTCTTTCATTATCTGGAAGATCATTTGGATGCTATTAAGGAACAGGATCACGGAATCACTGAAAAAGTTGTCGAGAATTCGTGCAGGATAAAAAAGGGGATCGTTGAGATCGATGAGAGGGAACAGGGGCTTCGCCGTGTTCTCAATTTCGGGCATACAATCGGCCACGCCATTGAAGCAGAATCTCATTATACCATTTCCCATGGGAATGCCGTGTCTCTGGGTATGATTGTGGCGGTCAGAATTTCAGCGAAATTGTATGAACTTCCCGGTGAGGATCAGAAAAGAATTGAGCATCTGATTGAAACAGTAGACCTTCTCAGCAGAATTCCTCAACCGATTTCAACAGAGGGAATCGTTTCAAGATTGAAGACGGACAAGAAAAAAGAAGGTGATACGATTCATTTTGTCCTGTTGAAGAAAATAGGGATGCCCTTTATCAATGGAGGTGTCCCTGAGTCAATTCTGCATAAAACCCTGGAGGAATTGAAAAGATGACCGTGCCGTCGCTTGTACAACTGCGGGATGCACTGAAGGAAAAAGACCACGAAATTGTACGGCTCCTCAATGAGAGGGCTGAAATATCGGTGAAAATCGGCAAAATAAAAGCTGAGAGGGGATTGGATGTGTATGATGCCTCCCAGGAAGCGAAAATATTTGAACACCTGAAAGATATGAACGGCGGTGTGTTGCCGGAAAAATACCTGAAAACAATTTTCCGGGAGATTATATCTGCGTCACGGGCGTTGCAAAAACCAATAACAGTGACTTTCCTCGGACCGGAGGCAACATTCAGCCATTTAGCTGCTCAGTCTCATTTCGGTGCAAGTACGTGTTTTATCCCCCAGACAACTATTTTCAATGTTTTTGATGAGGTCGAAAGAGGAAGGGTTCAATGGGGGGTTGTGCCTGTCGAAAATTCCCTTGAAGGTTCTGTTAACCTGACCCTTGACCGTTTGTTGTCCACACGCATGAAAATACATGCGGAGATTTTTCTCAGGATCAGCCACTGCCTCCTTTCAAATGAAAAAAAGATGGACAATATAACAAAGGTCTATTCAATTCCCCAGGTCTTGGCGCAGTGTCAGGGATGGTTGCGCACCAACCTCCCCAGTTGTGTTCTTATTGAAACGGAGAGCACCGCGGCGGCAGCACGGCTTGTACAGAAGGAAAGTAATTGCGCTGCCATCGGGAGCCGGCTTGCGGCAACCACCTACGGTTTGAATATGATTTCCGAAGGCATTGAGGATAATCCATCAAATACGACTCGGTTCCTGGTCATCGGAGAGGGTGAGAGCACGGTTACCGGCAGGGACAAGACGTCGATCCTTTTCGGGACTCCCCATACACCGGGTGCCCTGTATCATGCCCTGGAGCCTTTTAACCAGCGTCAGATCAACCTCATGAAGATAGAATCCTATCCGGTGAAGGAACGGTTATGGGAGTACCTCTTTTTTGTCGATTTTGCAGGACACGTCAAAGACGAAGAAATCAAGAGATGCATGGATGATTTGAAGAAAAAGACAACATTTTTAAATATATTGGGATCATATCCGAGGGGCGAGGAGGCGCAATGATTTGTATACCTATCACCGCAAAAACCCAGGAAGAGGCGTTGCTGCAGATAGAAACGAGCGTTCGACGTGCTGATCTGCTAGAGTTAAGGATTGATTTGATCGATAATGGGAACTTGAGAATATTGATAGAAAAGTGTAGATTACACCCCGCTTCGGTGAAGATAGTGGTCACAAACAGAAGGAAAGAATCTTCGCCGGGGAGAGATATTTCTCGTGAACGGCAAAGAATAGCACTTTTGAAAGAATCCGTCCGGCTCGGTGTGGATTATGTGGACGTTGAAGTGGATACGCCGGAGCCTCTGCTGCAAGAACTGTTGTCAACGGTAGACACTCACGGCAACCGGACCAAGGTGATCATGTCATATCATGATTTCAGCGGGACTCCCTCTGGTGATGTATTAAAAAATATCTTCGGCGAGTGCATCAGGCCTGGTATCAGTGTTGTAAAGATTGTCACCTTCGCCAATAAACCGGAAGATAATCTTACGGTTCTCAGCCTGATTCCCCATTCCCGGAATAAGAATCAGGAGATTATCGCTTTCTGTATGGGAGAGAAGGGGAGAGTAAGCAGGATAATGGCTCCAATACTGGGGTCTTACCTCAGCTTTGCATCCTTGAATAGAGGAGCCGCCTCAGCCCCCGGGCAACTTACAATTAATGAGACCGAATTAATCATGAAAATTGCCGCTGGGGATAATGTCGAAAGGGTATTGTCCGCCCCTTCGGACACACAGATTTTCGGCCTATTCGGAAATCCAGTCAAGCAGAGCCTCTCACTGCTGATGCACGATGCTGCATTGACTGCTTTGAAAATAGAGGGAA
>JAGSYM010000096.1 GCA_018262395.1 Nitrospirota bacterium
GAACGCCAGGACTGGAGAACGTCCTCAATTCGATTGACCTGATCGTTGGCACTTCGACTGGTGGTCTGCTTGCGTTCGGGATTGCTCATCAGCTTGACCTGGGGCAGATTCGAGACGTGTACACAAAAAAAGGACCGGAGATCTTTGATGACTCCTGGCTAGACGACCTCGTCGATTTAGGCAAGCTCCGAGGTGCTGACTACGATATAAAACCACATCGTAGAGAGGTGAAGAGGCTCTTCGGAGATACCACGCTGGGACAACTGAAAAAGCGCGTTTTGATTAGCGCCTTTGATCTTGACAACGAGAAACCCGACCCAGCGAAACGTACGTGGAAACCAAAACTGTTCCACAACTTTCCAGGACCGAACAACGACCGTGCGTTTCTATCGGCAGACGTCGGTCTTTACACGTGTGCTGCTCCGACATACTTCCCATCAGTCGACGGTTTCACCGACGGGGGAGTCTACGCAAGCAACCCAGCCATGTGCGCCCTAGCTCAAACCCAGGATAGCCGTTACCTCCCAACGCCATCAATAGATGATGTGCTCTTGCTGTCGATCGGTACTGGCACGAGTCTACAGTACATCAAGGGCAAGTCACATGATTGGGGTTACGCACAGTGGGTAAAGCCTTTGATCAACCTAATGCTTGACGGAACTGCCGGAATCGCTGACTATTCAATGCAACCAGATTCTAAGAGAGCGGTACCATCGTCTCGCACCCGTGTTTCCCGCTGGGACGACGGTCCCTATGGATGATATCGATAAGATTCCCTATATGATCGAGTTTGCGGAGGCATTGCCGATCGACAAGACGCTTGACTGGCTAAAGAGAACGTGGGATGTGACATAATAGGGTAAGGGACGGTAAACTGTCGTCACTCACGGCTGTGTATTTACGATATCTCTAAAGCAGAAACTGTTTCGCCCCTTGGCGCAAAGATCCTTCCCTCCTTGCAGTTCCCTCGGTCTTTCTTATGCAGTCCGAGATAAGAATTCAAAAATGCGTAATAACAATCTACCTAACCTTTGTATTCTCCAAAATGTTCATTCTATAATATGCGTATGAAAAATATATTTATTGTATGTTTCATATGCCTTTTTCTTTTGGCTGGTTGTACCAGCAAAGAACCGACTCATCCTCCCAAAAAACAGGCAGCAGACAGGGTGCTTAGGATAGGGCTCATTCCGGAGCAGGATATATTCAAACAGATGAGGCGGTATGAACCCTTAGCGGAATACATCTTCAAGAAGACCGGCTACAAAATCGAACTTGTCGTTCTCCCCAAGTACGGCGACATCATTGACAAGTTCGTGTCGAAACACATGGACGGCGCATTCTTTGGAAGTTTCGTCTATGCCTTGGCCCATGAGAAAATCGGCGTCGAGGTGCTCGCGAGACCTGAGAACTTAAAAGGCATTTCCACATACCACGGGCTTATTTTTGTCAGGAAGGACAGTGGCATAAGGACAGCAAAGGAGATGAAGGGAAAGAGGTTTGTCTTTGTGGCCAAGGCAACTACCGCCGGGTACCTGCTCCCTCTTTACTATTTCCAGCAGAATAATATCACAGATTACAAGACCTATTTCGGTGAGACCTATTTTGTTGGAACCCATGACGCCGCGGTTTATGATGTGCTCAATGGAAAGGCAGACATCGGTGCGGCGAAAAATACCATTTATGAAAAACTTGAAGAGAGCGACCCGCGAGTAAAGGGAAACCTCCTCATATTGGAAAAGTCGCCTGATGTCCCGGAAAACGCCCTAGGCCTGAGAAAAGATATCGATGAGACTGTCATAAAGAAGTTGAAAGAAGTCCTCCTGGACATGAATAACGACCCTGCAGGGAAGGATATCTTGGAAAAATTTGGCGCTAGGCGTTTCATCGAGACTACCAATGACGATTATCAGTCCATTGCCAGCTACTGCAAGCAAATCGGGCTGAATCTTGCTACCTTTGACTATTGGAGCGAATGAAAGGAATCGTTGACGGCATAACCATCTTTCCTCATGGGTGACGTTTTACTTATTTCGATATTTCTCACTAATTTCATTTCCCAATAACTGCAGGAGGTGGACTCATCAGAGGACTCCCCCTGGAATAGACATTTTTTCATCATGGTATAATTGTATTGAGTACAAAGCGGAATCAATAACTCTTGGGAAATTGTATATGAAAAAACTCAACTGCTGGGAGTTCAAAAAATGTGGAAGACAATTCGGTGGAGAAAAAGTGTCAGAATTAGGTTTATGTCCTGTTGTTATTGAAATCTCTTTAGAAGGGACTCATGATGGTGAATCTGGAGGTAGAGCTTGTTGGGTATTAGAAGGGACCATATGTAAAGGATATATTCATGGCAACTTTATAGAGAAACAAAGGGAATGTGAGAAGTGCGATTTTTATGAGTATGTCAAGCAACAAGAAGGGAATAATTTTTTGTCAATTGCGACCCTTCTTAAAATAATTGAAGATTACAATAATCGAGAATTATGAAAACTCTTTAACTATTCCTGTGATCCATGCCTTTGTTTGTTGGTTTTCTTCTCCCCTTGTCACAATCATGTTTCCTCTGGAAAGTCGCGACAGCTTCAAAAATCAATGCCTGCGAGTCAGGAGTCGAGCGTGTATACTCCCACCGCTAACTAACAGAGAAAGATTTTTTTAGACACTCTCAATAACAGGGGGACCCGTTATTTATTGATAATTTAAACTGAAGCAAATTTCTGGGAGTAGTTGCTGTTGGCGCTCTCATCCTAAAATGTTTCTTAGCGGCATAAGCAAGCAGTGGCTTACTGGAGGTACATATGAGTGCGCACATTCACCCCGGATATGGCGATTTGACAATGAGAGTTGTTTGACCTAAACTTTTCTTAACGTCAAAATTTCTTGAGCGGAGGGGCAGTGAACAGACGAAAGTTCTTAAAGTCGCTGCTGTTTTTTCTCGGTTCAACAGCGCTTGTCTCATTCATGTATCCGCTTGTGAGATTCCTCGAACCTCCCGGCAGTGGCGCACAGGGCGGGAAGATTACCGTCAAAAGAGCTGAAATCCCTGTCGGCGCCTTCAAAGACATTGTTGTAAACAACACCCCGGCTATTATAATCAATGTCCCTGACAAAGGCTTTATAGCTCTTTCGAAGGTCTGCACGCATCTGGGGTGTCTAGTGGAATATGATAAGCAGGGGAAGAGACTTCTTTGTCCCTGTCATGCCGGAGTCTACAGCCTCACAGGGAATGTCCTGTCAGGTCCTCCACCGAAACCGCTTCAGAAGTATCTGGTTAAGGTCGAAGGCGAAGACATTGTGATAGGATGACGCTATGACAGGGAAGATAAAGAATTGGCTGGAAATACGGATCGGGCTTGACGAACTCGTCAGGACACAGCTGACTGAATACAGGGTCCCGCGGGGAATCAATATTTTTTATACGCTAGGTATTGTTGCGCTGGCGGCCTTTATCTCCCAGGTAGTTACCGGCTTTTTTCTCCTGATATATTATATCCCTGACACAGAACATGCCTTTGGAAGCGTCCAGGATATCATGTCCAAAGTGCCTTTTGGCTGGCTCTTCAGGCTGATGCATGCAGTTGGCAGCAACCTCATGGTGGCGGTGGTCATTTTCCATATGCTCTCTGTGTTTTTCATGGGAAGCTATAAGAAGCCCAGAGAGATGACATGGATTTCAGGGGCGTTCATGCTCCTGATGACCCTTGCCTTTTGCTTAAGCGGTTACCTCCTGCCCTGGAGTCAGCTTAGTTACTGGGCGACTACCATAGTCACTTCCATCCCAACCGCCTTCCCCTATGCTGGAGAGTTTGTCACCCGCATGATGCGGGGAGGGGAGACGGTCTCCGGCATAACCCTCAATAGGTTTTTCGCACTACATGTAACCCTGCTGCCTCTGCTCCTTATATTGTTTATCGGTATACACCTTTTCCTTGTCAGAAGAATAGGGATATCTGCTCCTCCTTTTGGCAAGGCAGCGGAGAAGAAAAAAACCTGGATTGCATTTGCGCATGAAGACCATCCTGACGGCCATGCTTTCTACCCTTATTTTGTTCAAAAAGAGATGTACGTGCTGATGGTCTACTTTGCACTTATGTTTTTCATCATCAGCTTTCTGCCGACACTTTTTTTCCCGGAGGACGCCAATACTCCGGCAGACCAGTTTAAGACACCGGCGCATATAAAACCAGAATGGTACTTTTTGGCTGCTTACCAGATGCTGAAGCTGATCCCAAACAAACTCCTTGGAGTAAGCATTCAGATGGCGCTCATGGTGGTATTTGTTTTCTGGCCTTTTTTTGACACTAAGGAAGAGGAAAATATCCTGCAACGTCCCCCCCTGCTTGCTGTCTTTTTACTGTCGATGATCACCTGGGTTGGGCTGACTATCTGGGGGAAATATTCATGAGATATCTCCTATTACTCCTTATAATCTCACTAATGGTTTTTATCTGGGCTCCGCTGCTGTCTTTAGCGCAAGAAGGCGGGGCAACGCGGAGTACCGCCTGCCTTGACTGCCACGACTCAGACATGATGGAGCCTGCCTTCAGAGATATTCCTGCTCATTGGAGAAAGAGCTGGCATTTTCAAAATAGCATATCGTGCCATGACTGCCATGGAGGTGATCCCACTGACGCAGCAATGGCCATGTCTCCTGAAAGGGGTTTTGCCGGGAAGCCACAGTATAGCGAGGTCCCTGAGTTCTGCGGCAAATGTCACATAGGGATTCTGAAAAATTACCTTGAAAGCCGGCATGGCAAGGCATTGAAGGCGTCCCGGAGCGGGCCCCATTGCGTCACCTGCCATGGATCCCACCGCATACAGAAGGCGGACATCAACATCATAGATGAGAAGCGCTGTTCACAGTGCCATACATATGAAAGGGCAAAGATGATGAAGCAGGCCCTGTTTGCCACTGAAAAAAAGATCAAGGATGTCAGAGATAGTCTCAGGGAACTGAGGGCAGCAGGGGTATTTATCGAGGAAGAGGAGAAGACCATTTTTAACACCGAGGCAGAGTTCCGCACCCTCTTTCATTCTGTCGATGTTTCCCTTATCAAAGACAGGTCCGACGGGTTTGTAAAGAAGCTTGAGCAGATCGAAGCCAGGGAAAAAGGCGTCTTCCGTGAACTGGAGTTCAGAAAGAATTTTTCGGCATTCCTGATGTTTGTCTTTTTAGGACTTGGAACCGTGATATTTCTGTTGTCAAAAACCCCGGAATAAGGACGCTGCACGACTGTTTAACGCTCCCTTTCGCTAAGAACTGCAACGAACATAGAGCCAAGCCGCTTAAGCCAACTCTTCCAACTACTGTTTTTTTGGATGAAGTGCTCCGGG
>JAGSYM010000097.1 GCA_018262395.1 Nitrospirota bacterium
CGGACATCCCTTTACGAGTATTCAGGAATCCTACTGGTCATCGACAACCAGCATGTTCGAGCCGGACTGGGCATGGGCTTTGTATCTCACTAAGGGGGCCACAGGCGTAGGACAAAAGCGGGCGCCTCATTTTTCTGTATGGGCGGTTTGTGATATGGTTGAATCCGGAAATTAGAGTTTATGTATAAACTGCTTAAAGCAGAAAAAAGTTGTCATTCCAGCATCAGAAGTAGACGCGTTAAGCGAGTGAAGCGCGCCTGCCTGCCGGCAGGCAGGCGTTAGGCAGGTCGGGAATCCTTCTTTAAAGCCATCTGAAAGATTCCGGACCGGCCAACAGTAGGTCTGCCAGCAGTAAGCGCTTTAAGCGTCGGAGCTGACCCGAATGACAGAATTTTGGATCAGTGGCAGCCAGAAGTAAGTTCTTCTAAGCGAGACCACAGGGTGTGTAACATTTATTAAAGGCTACTATTTGACCGCAAATAGTCCTAATAGCCTCCCGTTATCGGCTTAACCTCTTTTGCCACTTTGGCGTCCTTTATGACCACACGGTCGCCGAGCTTAAAGGCCGCTGTGTCTTTAGTCTTGACCTTGGTCTCTGAGCCCTTGTCATCCTTGACGGTCAATTCGACTTCGAATATCTTAATCTCGGTAACTGTGCCCTTTACTTCGCCTTTGACGTCCTCATGAACCGAAAAACCGACTCCAGCCATCATGATTGTAAATGAAAAAACTATGAGTAATACAAAAAGAGTTTTATTCTTCATACATTAACCTCCCTTTCTCCAAATTCTTATTATTTCTTCAACGCCTCGATCTCTTTCTTCAATTCCTCAATCGCCTTTATCGCCTCGTTAGCCTTCACAAAGTCATACCAGTTTTCATTTGCTGCCGGGTAGTTTACGTTGCTCCCATAGACTATCCACGAATCATCGTAGTTCGCAGGGTCCTTAAAACCCATAAGTCTCAATTCCAGATAGGTCAAAGTAGAACGGGTACCCGTCTGGCAGTATGCTATGGTCCGCTTGTTCTTGTCGAGTTTGCCGAAAAGTGTTTCCAACTCGTCCATCGTATGGACCTTCCCACTCTGAACTTCATAGGTCTTTACATGTGAGACATTCATTGTTGTGTTTAAAATGTTACCACCTCTGAGAGCTCTGATATCCGAGCCGGCATGCTCCTTTTCCGTCCTTGAATCTATGACATTCACATCCTTGACTTCGCCCTTCGCAATCTTAAGCATCTCCTCAGTGGAAGCGGTCCGGCCCTTAATAACGTTTGATTTAAAAACTGCTGGGGCAAGTTTCTTTTCGGTCTTTTCCAGAGGTTTTCCAGCATCCCTCCATGCCTCTATGCCGCCGTCCAGAAAATGAACTTTGTCGTGACCAAGACTCTCAATGATCCAAAACGCAACCGAGGTGCTGGTAATGAGCTTCGCGTCGGCGTAAACAACAATATGTTTCTCCATATCAACGCCCGCATTTCCGAGAATCTTTTCTAGATCTCCCGTCTTTTTCGCTCTGAGACTCGGGTCTCTGAGAACCTTGCCGCATGCGCCGCCAAGGTTTATTGCGCCAGGGATGTGACCTCCGGCATAAGCATTTTCATCCCGGCAATCAATTACAACCCAATCGGGCTTCCCGGCATTTTCAGCGACCATACTGACGTCTGCCAGCAGCCCCGGATTTGCATACCCAGCGCTGAACGCAACCGCAGCGATCGAGAGCAAAGCAAAAATAAGAAAGACTCTTATTACGTACCACCTTCCGTAAAACAGCTTACGTCTGATCATAACGACCTCCTCACCTTTTGACCTAAAATTCCTGATTCTGAAGAAACTGATAGCGGATCTGCCTTTCAGCATAGATCCAGTATACCAAGATAAAGGAAATTGTCAAGGACCGAGTGACGATTTCTTCCCTACATAATTCGTGATATACTTCTACATAACCTGTCCTCCTTGATTGTGGCTCTGAGCCTTTGATTTTCCCTACCTTAAAGCTTAACCCGCGTACCTTAAGGTTGGACAGGTTGAATACATTATGCCTACTCCGACAAAACCGCATTGTCAGCAAGCATTGTTGGATACACGGACAACACTACGCCGACATTATTATAGGTGCTTGAGAACAAATAGGGATGCGTAGAAAATTGTTGAGGTGATAGAGGTTTTTATACGAAACCTTCCAATGTAACTCCACGGAGTGACGCAGTATGGCTGCTGCTCAAGGGATTAGTGAGGCAACGGTTCGGAGAATATGGAAACAGCACAACCTTAAGCCCCACTGAAAGGACAATATAGGCAGCAACAAATTTCCGCAAAGGACTTTCAGTACGGATATCCATAAATTATGGTACCCTTTGACTATGAGAAAACTCGTTATTTTCACCGACCTGGACGGGACACTTCTTGATGAGAAATACTCTTTTGAAAAGGCGCTGCCGGCACTCGAAATTATCAGGCAAAATGGTGTACCTCTCGTACTCTGTTCAAGCAAGACAAGGACCGAGATAGAGTATTACAGAAAGAAACTCATCAACAGTCATCCTTTTATTTCAGAAAACGGAGGCGGGATATTTATACCGAAACACTATTTCGATTTTTCACTGCGCTCCTCTCCTTTCACTGTCGAAGAGGAAGAAGATTATGATGTGATCAGGCTTGGCGCCCGATATTCTGATTTAAGAAATGCGGTAAAGGAACTACAGCGAGAGGGCTTTGAGATTACAGGCTTTGGTGACATGACTGCAAGGGAACTGGCAGAGATGACAAACATGGATATTGACAAAGCTTTGATGGCAAAGGAGAGGGACTTTGATGAGCCATTTATCTATAGAGGGCCAAACCATGAACTGCCTCGTCTCTTTCGGTCGATCAATCAAAAGGGGCTCACATTTACACAGGGGAGATTTTTCCATATCCTCGGCAACAGCGACAAGGGTATTGCCGTATCTATTCTGACAGACCTCTATAAGAGGAAATGCGGGAATATTAAAACCCTTGCAGCAGGAGACAGTCCCAATGACATTCCCATGCTTGAAAGAGTTGATTTTCCGATATGTGTTCAAAAGCGCGGCGGCATTTATGATCCGCAAATAGATATGCCGAAGCTGATAAGGGCTGACGGCATCGGGCCTGAGGGATGGAACAAATCTCTCATAGAGTTTCTTCATCGTATCAGAGAGGAACATCATTGATGATTGGTTGAGTCTTCCAGTTTTTGAGGACTTGTTGGTCAAACAACATGCAATGAACAGGTCCTTGTTTTTCTGCTGTTGTCTTTTTTGGCTTAATACTAAATTTCGTGGCCAAATGCTTTTTTTACAGGACCAAAGAGGCAATTCGCCCTGTCGCAAATCGGTCCGTTTCTGGTATATTGTAGCTAATGCCGGCTCGAAAGTCCCGGTTAAGGAGGAGGTAAAAATGAAAAAGTTTCTCGTTCTCGTATGCGCTATTGCATTCTTAGGGGGCTGCAGTTCAGCAGGAGGCATGAATATAATTTCCCCGAGTACGCCAGATGACGAGGTGAAGGAAAAAGTAAGCAAGGCGCCTGTCACAAAAATTCAGGCAGTTTCCGAGAGCGAGTTGAAAGACAGTCGACAGGAGCCTCCATCCCAAGATAAAGCGGAGACACCAATGAAAACCATTACTGCAGCGGCTTCGGACACTTCGGGCTCCGGTTCCGTCCCTTCGGCAGGAGGCATGAATATAATTTCTCCGAGTACACCAGATGACGAGCTGAAAGAAAAGATAAGCAAGGCTCCAGTCACAAAAATTCAGGCAGTCTCCGAGAGCGAGTTGAAAGAGCGTCGACAGGAACCCACGTCGCAGGCTACGAAAGAGATGCCACTTATAACCGGTACTGCAGGCGGATCGGACACTTCTGGCGCGGGTTCCGTCCCCTCAATGAGGTCAGGACAGACGCTGGAGGCACTGATTATTCTCCTGGAGGAAAAGGGGACCATACAAAGGGAGGAACTTATTCAGGAGATAAGGAAACTGGAGGAGAAGGATCGTGTAAAATGAATTTGAAATTTTATAATTATAAATTCACAAATTAATTTTACTTTGTATTTATAAATACACGTTGACAGATTTCGTAAGTTGGATTAATGTCGATGTGTTATCTGGTGTCATAGGTTGGTTTGTTTTTCTTGGGAACTTTCACGGGATATGCGCCGGAGGTCAAACTTAGGTATAGGCTTGACAAACTCTTTAGAGAGAGTTATAAGGTAGTGACTAATTTTTAAAAAAAGGAGGTGACCGTACCTGATCGTAGTATAGAATGCTCATTTAAAATCCTAAAACAAGGAGGCAAATGGAGAATGACTTTTATGAAGAATAACTCGAAACGATTATCCTTTCTCATCCTGTCGGTTTTCCTTATACTTGTACCACTTTATCTCTACAGCTGCGGCGGAGGGAGCGACTATGATAACCCGCAACTGCAGGCCACCTCGGCATCAGTACTCATAACCCCTCAGACCCTAAACAGTTGGATAACCTACGGTTATGGGGTCGATGATCACGGTTTTAACAAAATAGTTGTTCTGGATGTAACATCAGCGACCGGAACAACTAGCTATACAACCACCGGTCATGTGCCCGGCGCGTTTCTTGTGGAACCGGCAACCGACCTGAATGCTGAGCGCACGGACGGGGTAAGCAGCGTAATAGCAGAGGTTGCCACAAGGTCCCAGATCGAAGATGTAATCCACCGTACAGGAATAGACCAGAATACGGTAGTCGTTATTACCGGCGACAGCTTACTAAATGTCGGCACGGCTTATTTTACCTTCCGGTATTGGGGGTTCCCCAAGGAAAGACTGAAAGTGATGAACGGCACTAATAAGACATACACTGTTGCCGGTTTCTCCCTCGACACCACGGTGCCGCCTGCGCCGACCCCATCCACTTACAGCGTATGTCAGCTCACTCAAAATACATCCATGAGGGCAGCCTTGAGCGATATGATAAGTTTGGCTGAAGGCGCGGTTCCAAATGGGTTCGCATGGGATGTGAGGACCCCTGATGAGTACAATGGTGTTGCGGGCAAGACCGCAGGCCCCACTGGGGCTGCCAATGGATACACCGCTTTTGAAGGTCATGTCAAAGGGGCGGTAAACCTTAATTATACTACCCTCCTTAGTTCCGACCAGAGTGCGTTCCTCGATAAGGAGACAATGAGAACTGCCTTGAATTCCATCGGAATAACGGCGGATAAGCGCACGCATGTTTATTGAAGGACGGGTGCAAGGGCAGCAGTTGGCTACCTGATATTAGACGGTATTTTCAATTACCCGGTAAAACACTATGACGCTTCCTGGA
>JAGSYM010000351.1 GCA_018262395.1 Nitrospirota bacterium
CAAACATAATTGTTATGTATAAACAATAATGTATTCAGGTTCTATCGCTGGAAGTTTGCTGGACCAATACTGATTCCATTAAAATACTGTATGGCATCCTCAACCAAAAAGAAAAAGAAACAGAACCCCTTCCAATGGGTAGTTGAGCCTATCATGGATGAACCGAGTTATCTGCAAAAAACCATGTTCGGATGCCAGGCCTGTTATCTTCACGGCCGGTTGGTCCTGTTACTTACTTCAGGAGCAGAGCCCTGGAATGGTTTACTGATTCCAACTGACCATCAGTTCCATGAAAGCATCAAACAAGACTTCATTAATGTTGTTCAGCATCCTGTCCTGAAGAAATGGCTTTACTTGCCTGAAGCATCTGAGGACTTTGAAACTGTGGCTTCCGATATTGTTGAGACAATCAGGATAAATGACCAACGATTCGGTGTTGAGCCAAAGGAACGGGTCAGGAGGAAATCAAAAAAATCATGACCCTTATAGAGAATAAAGGGCAGGTAGTCACATAATAATAAAGGAGACCTCAAGATGAAATATTTAATTATTTACGCACATCCTAATACCGCGAGCTTCAACCACGCTATCATGGAAACAATAACGGAAGAGTTTAAAAAGAGCAATAAGGAATTCGAAGTAAGAGACCTATACAAGATTGGGTTCAACCCCGTGCTTTCATCAGAAGATTTGGCAGCCATTCAAAAAGGTGCGGTGCCTCATGATATAAAAACTGAACAGGACTATATACGCGCAGCAGATACCCTTATTTTTATATCTCCGATCTGGTGGTCAGCAATGCCGGCAATGTTAAAAGGTTATTTCGACAGAGTGTTTTCCCTGAAATTTGCCTATGATATAACAGCAGATGGGGTCATAGGATTATTAACAGGCAAGAAAGTATTCATAGTAAGCACAACAGGTGCCTCGAAAGAGGATTATGACAAGATGGGAGCTTTTAAGATGATGAATCTGTCAATGGATATGGCTATATGCCAGTTTAGTGGTATGGAAGTCATCGGGCATAAATATTTTTCTTCTGTTCCCTATGTTTTAGACCAGGACAGGAAGCAAATGCTTGAGGAATTAAGATTGTTGGTAAGAGAGAAGGTATTATAGTCAACTATGTAAGAACTTACATATTACGGCAACACACCTTCCCACCTTTGGCGAGATAATTTAAGTATCTGAATGATAATCCTTATAATTCAATAAGTTAAAAAAAGACATGTATGGCATTACAGTTGCTTGGAAATTAGTATGAGAAAACCAAGAATCCTGCTTTTTGATGATGATAATATGCTGTTAGAAGTTCTCCATTATTATTTTTCTGCAAGGAATTTTGAGGTGCAATCTTTCAGTGAACCTGTCCTTTGTCCCCTCAAGAATAAAGCTATTATGTCAGGAGCATTGCCTGATGACTTCCTGGATAAAATGAAAGAAGTAGCTGATACCTTTTTTCAAAAGCCGGTTCATATGCAGGAGCTTAATGAATGGGCAAGGAATTGCATAAGTCATCATGATTTGTCACAGCCTTTAGGCAGCTATGGAAAGGCAATGGACGTGTGACTTTGCCGGTGACAGGCAAAACATTTTCCTGCACCTCACCATTGCAGTCTGTACTATGCTTGAATTTTCGAATATGCTCCGGGCAACGCTCTCTTCACTCATGTGATAAGGCAAGAAGGGAAACCGGGAGAAGAAATACCATACGGATTACCAGACAGCTGTAGTTCCCAGTGATTCCCTCTCCCGGGTGATAAACCCATATGATTCATAAAGCATTGTAGCATAAGGCGGCATAGAGCATTTTCGCTTTCGCCTCAGCGAATCCGCCGGGGAGCATATTCTCACTGCGTTCCGAGGCTTTTGCCTCTTGATTTCAAACATACATGCTGCAGGAATACCTGCCTGCCGGCAGGCAGGTCGGCAAAAGAATCCGCTCAGATACTCTATGCCGCCTTATACAATCGAATATGTCTTAAATTTATGAATAATATAGAATAAGTATGTCTTATTCCTGCCTGGTATATGGTAAAGGAATCAGTTGACAACCAGAGGCCTTTTTGCTAGGAATTAATATGAAGGGACTTGATCGTGCTGTTTGCTGTTTATTCTAAAAGGGAGTGTTCCAGCCAGATCACTCATCATATCGTGACCTTTAGTGAAAGCTGGATAAGAGTCTTTCAAATTGCTAAATGAAGCAGGAGGAACCATGAAGACATTAAGTTATGTAATTGCGATCGTTTTGGCAGTTTTCATAGTGAGTGCGTCACCGGCTCATTCCCAGGAAGATTACACGTTTGTATCGAATGCGTGGGGGCCGCAGGTATGTCTGGGCAGATGGATACCGCCGACTGAGATTGGCAGATTCGGCGACTGCCAGGGACAGCTGGTAGGTCTGCCCCAACTCACCGCCATTTCCGCCAGGCAGAGTGTCGACAGGCTCGATCAGCTGCTTGCGGTCCTTTCCTCGATAGATCAAAAAATGGATATCAACAATGATCAGGTCAGCCGGCTTATCGAGGTCACGGCCAATGCGCAGCAGGCTGCGCAAGACAATGAAAGCCTGCGGCAAGCGATCACTCACCGGTTTGTTGCACTGCCCAAGGAACTTCTGGCTGATAAGGTTTTCACGGCAGAGATAACCAAACTGAGGGAAGACATCCTGAAAGAGGTTGAAAAGCGTCATCCAACCGGGCCAGCGCTCTAAACCATATTATTCATAAATCATTGCGACATAAGGCGGCATGGGCATTCCCGCTTTCGCCTCAGCGTATCCGCCGGGGAGGACATTATCACTGCGCTCCAGGGAGTTTTCTCCCCTATTCCCTGCCTTGGCCTGCCTGAATATCTTCATATTTTCTTCAAACGATTCCGGCAAAGTAGATCATGAATCACCGGCGTACGGGAAGAAAAGCGTATATCTTCACACAGGGAGGAGAAGCAATGAATAGAAACAGGGACCTTGCGGTCTTGAACACAGCGTTACCCCTGATAGATCTTGCTCAGCCGAAAAATACTGAGACCGCAACGTTTTCACTCGGCTGATTCTGGGGTCCTGACTCCCGGTTCGGGAGTATCCCCGGAGTGGTGAGGACGCGCGTAGGATATAGCGGCGGCTTAACTCCGAGCCCTACCTACCGGAATATCGGCGATCACAGCGAGGCGCTCCAGGTCGATTATGATCCTTCGCGCATCTCTTACAGGGAGCTCCTGGATATCTTCTGGAGAGCACACGACCCCGGCATAAGGTCCTGGTCACGTCAGTACAGGGTTGTCATCTTCTATCATAACGAAGAGCAGAAGAGGCTTGCTCTGGCATCGATTGACCGGGAAGCATCAAAAAGGAAGGACATCTATACAGAGATATCGCCGTTTTCCGGCTTTACCCTTGCAGAAGACTACCACCAGAAATACCGGCTCCAGCAGGAGTCTGATCTTTCCGCTGAGTTTGATGCGGTCTATCCGTCCATGAAGGATTTTTTGAATTCAACCGCTATTGCCCGGGTGAACGGCTTTCTGGGCGGATACGGCAGCCCCGAACTCCTGGCAAAGGAGATCGATAGTTACGGGCTCTCAGCGAGTTCAAAAAAGCGGCTTATTGATCTGCTGTCCTCAACGAGGCCGGTCTTCAGAAGCTGTCCTCTGTAAGAACGAACTGCAGCGGGTTTTCCCTGAAGAAGGAATAGCTGCGTCGGCGTCCGCCCTGAAACTTATAAACGTCTAGTTCATATTATTCATAAATTTCGACAAGTCGTCTCGGAGCAAGGCGGGATAGAGTATTTGAGCGGATTTTTTTGCCGATATTCCTGCAGTAGCTATTTTGAGATCAGGAGGCAAAAGCCTCGGAACGCAGTGAGAATGTCCTCCCCGGCGGATTCGCTGAGACGAAAGCGAGAATGCTCTATGCAGCCTTATGCTACCATGATTTATGAAGAATATGGCTAGCATTAGGTTGGCAGGGAAGGAGCTGCGCCGCTGAACATCGCTTCCAGGATAAATCGTGCGAGGTTTTTCCTGTCTTCTTTCCGCATATCTGAAAAGATTACTCCATAATTGTACTGTCTCGTACCGGGGATTTCGACGCGTGAGACGATCCTTCCCTTGCACCGGACAGGGTGGTCATTGCCGGGGAAGTTGAATGCCCAGTAATATGATTCTCCCTGAAAGAATTCGAGGTCCGTCTCAATGAGCATACCGCCGCTGCTTATCTGCTTTATCCTGCAATCTTTGAGCATAGGGAAGACCGCTTTCGCTGGCGGAGTCAATCTCAATCTCTTTCCGCCCAGTCGCTGTCCCCTCTTTCCCGAGAATCTGTTCAGCACTTCCAGGATATCTTTCCCGTTGTCTGTTAATACAGAGGTGAATTCTATTCCTGTCAGGTATAGTGGTATCGCATCATGATGGTTGCCCTTTTTCGTGCCAACGAGCCTTACCCACCTGACCGTGCCCGTATGAGAAACAAGTCTGCCGTCGAGATGAAATTTAATCAGATAATGATTGTTTATGGGC
>JAGSYM010000098.1 GCA_018262395.1 Nitrospirota bacterium
TAACTTGATATCCCCTGCAAATACACCAGTACTCATAGCAAAGATGAAAATTACTACTGTTGTTAAACGTACCAAAAACTTATTCATTGTGCCCTCCTTTTCATAAGTTTTTGATGTTAACCCATTGAAATAGTACGTACTATTTATTACACGTACTACATTCATGGGAACAGCGTTATGCTGCCCCCACCCCCAGCGAATATGAGTGGTCTGACTCATGTTATTTTTTTACCATGGAGAGGGTAACAGATAGGTAACAGGAGAGCTAAAAAATTACGAGATGAAACTCTTTAGTGCTTCATCACATCAGCCTTCAGCGCTTCTGTCTCAGCCGAAGGTTCTAAGGATAGTTGAGCTGAAAGGATTTTACAACAGCGGTTGTACACTGACAGGGCCTCTGCCTTTCTCCCCAGTTTCTGATAGCAGACCATGAGGCGCTGGTAAAATTTCTCGGTGAGGTCATCTAAATCAATCCCCTTCTGATAAATCTCTATAGCGCTATTGAAATCTCCTGCCTGCTCATAAAGTTGCCCGATCATTGCTATATTCCTGAGAAATTTATTCCTGAGATGCTCACGAAACGATACTGTCCAGGCTTCTTCATATTCAGACAGAAAGTGCCCTGTGTACATTTTATGTGCTTTTTGAGATAGCTGAAGGAAATGCATGCGATTATCCCCTGACATCTCCTTTATCCGTAGATTGTCCAGCTGGTTGAGAATCCGCTCAAAAAACCATGCATCTACCCAGCAGTACCGTGGATCAAGACTAACTTTTCTCTCTTTCACGGTTATTGCTTTTTCTATGCCTAATAAGTCACGCAGGCGTGATATGGTAGTTTTTAAGGAGTTGTGTGCTGCATCGCCCGCTGCCTCTGGCCAGAGTGTATCAATCAACCTCTCTTCTGAGACAGCCCTTCCTCCATAGGAAATCAAAGCCTTCAGCAGCGCAAGGGGTTTGAGCTGAGCCTTCGTGTTGCATTGAACAGGATTCCCCTCTCTGCTCAATCCAAACCATCCAAGGGTATAAATCTTCAGTGGCCAGGGCCATAATTCATCAACTACATGATTATTTGGGAGAATTGCATTTCTTTGGATCAGGGTCTTTACATACATTTCTTCAATTCCATGTTCAAGTGCTTTCGTTACAATAATCTCCAGGGCACCAGGCTCGCACATAAAAAGATTCATATATCCTTTTTCACGTCCGATGTGCATTCCCTCGCGTAATGCCTTCAGCGCATGCATTTCGTCTCCCTCCTTCAGGTAAAAATACGCCTCGCTCAATAAGCAGATGAAAGGTGTGAATTCATTGTCGCTCTGGATTCCAATGGAGCGAGCCTGTGAGAGATGTTTGAAAGCTTTTTTATGTTCTGTAAGTGCATTTGCAAGATAGGCTTTCAGTATATGGGCCATGGAAAGGGTCCATGGATTACCGATATCTTCACATAACCTCAGACAGGTTTCAGCGTGTCCGTCTGCTTGGGAGAGACTATTCTGATACAGGGCTTCCCATGCCGCACAGTAATGGTAGAAACTCGCCTCCCAGGGCTTTCCCAGACTCGATGCAGATGCCATTTTCTGAAGATACTGCTTTGCGTGAGAGAGATCTCCCTGCTTCAATGAGCTGATTACGCCGTGCCCCAACAGCATATGCTCCATCACTCTTATCTTGAGGGATTGTGCCAATTCAAGACCTTCGGAGACAACTTTCTCACATTCTTCATACATCGACATTACATTGAAAAATGCAGCTCTCAACCAGTTTACAGTCAATATGTTTAATGGACGAGCTTCGTGCTGTTGGATCATATCCTGTAATGTTTCGAGAGTAGTCTCCAATGTGCTAAATTTACCTACACTGTATAAGTAACAGGCCAGAGCAGTCAGTGTCCTGATTTTCCGACGCACGTCTGAGGTCTTTTCAGTAATGGTCTGGATGCAGTTTAACCATTTCTCCGAATCAAATTTGTGAGGCCTCCTGAGAGTCAGGATCCTGAAAACGCTCCACGCTACCTCCACCTCAGTGTCTTCAGAAGGAAATCCCTGGAATCGTTCCTTCATTTGTTCGACTACCGGTGCCAAGTTATCGAGCGATTTCAGACTTTCACGTCCGAATACAATCGATTCTACAAGCCCTGCCCATGCCAGAAAAGAACCGTCCGCTTCATTACGTTCTTGCATAGAATGGAGGGCTTTCTTAAAATAACTCTGGCTCTCGTCTGGATGAAACGGCAGTCTGCATACACCTGACCAGTAGAGCATCCAAGGGTCATCAGAGAGCACTTCTCCCGGTATGAATTCCAGATAGTTGTGGAGTGTCTGGTATCTTCCCTGTCGTATCAGGGATGGTGCCCATTTTAGGATAAGAGGTATCAGACTTTTCAGGTCTCCGGATTCGTGAAGCAGTTGAACGGCTTCTTCTATGTTTCCCGATTCTTCAAGAAGCATTGCGGCATCATGTTTAATCAGAGACAAGGTGGCTGGATCAAATGCACTTTTTGCCATGGAGAGTAAAAACTCCCTGAAAAGCAGGTGATACCGGTAAACAGGTATTTTGTGCGATAATTGTTCCTGTGAATATGTCTCTATAAAGCAACATTCCTTGATCAGGTCGTTCAGGATTTTATCAGCATTTTTTTTACGAGTAAGCCTATCAGTCATGTCAATACTCATCGTGGGAAGGAAGGATGTCTTGAGCAAAAATTCCCGGATATCTTTGTCTACATTGTGAAAAACTTCATGAGCAAAATAGTTAAAGATGCTTTGTGATGAAACCATGTCGGATATTTCTTCGGTTAAAGATTTTTTATCACTGCTTCTGACAGAGAGCATGAGCCCGGCAGCCCATCCGTCTGTCTTCTCATAGAGAACATGAAAAGCCTTATCAGAAAATCTACCCGGCATCTTCTTCTCCATGAGTATTCTTGCCTCCTCCATGGTAAATCTGATTTCATCCCAACCGATAATATGAGCCATTCCGTGAACGAGCAAACGTGCAAATGCAGGCGGTGGCTCCTTCCTGCTTAAAATGACGAAATTAATGCCTTCGGGAACCTCTGATAAAACATGGTTTATCACTTTATGAAGATGTGAATGAGTTGGCACATCCTGATAGTTATCAAAAACGAACACGAAAGGCATCTTGATTCTGGTGAAGATCTCCTCAAAATATTGACGTACAAAAACGAGAACTCCATGTGCATAATCAGGCGTATAGCGCGGAAGGGGTTTCATTTGTTTAGGTAATGGTTTTCGTAATGCGCGTTCCATGTAGTAAAAAAAGGTTGCGATATCTTTATCTCCCCCATCGATGGAGTACCATAAACAGGGAATGTTACGGTCAGATACATAACTTGAGACAAGCGAAGTCTTACCTGATCCAGGCGGGCCTGATATCCAAATGAGCGGTTTTGTTCTGAGCTTTTCAATCCGCTTGAACAGTCTTTTCCGGGGAACGACTTCCGAGACGACAGGACGGGTTATCTTGGCTATTGAAGCATAAATACTCTCTACGCCGGAGTTCTTTACCCCATTACTCCCCCTTTCGCAAAGGGAGGAATTTTCATTATGTCTATTTTCCTGAAGATTAGAAGGAAAATAAGTGCAATTTTCATAGCCTTCGCTTTTACAATATTCTTTACGCAAGAAACTGGGTGTTAAGGAGCTTGCCCTATTCAGTAACTAACTAATCCCTGAAATAAGGGCATTCCATTGACACCTCCCTGGAGTAGAACCTTGAACGGGACATGATAATGAATACTCCATACTCCTAACCTCCTTTTTATCAAACAAAAAGTAACATCTTAAGAAATTTTTTAGAAAACATAGATACTAGTGATATGCAGGAATAGAACAGTTTTTTTATAGAAAAAGATGGTGGGGACAACATACCGCTGCCCCCACCGACCACAGAGAATATGAGGAGTATGACCCATGTTAATTTTTACCATAGAGAAGGTCACAGATTAGTCACAGGTACTGAGGTCTGGTTGTAATCTGCATCATTTTCCTTAATCAATGAGGTGTGATGTACGTAGGTTTGCACGTCAGTAACTACCAAGGCCTTGTGCGAAATTCGTCCTGGAAGAAACATTGCATTTTCGAGGGCTGCACTTACAAGTCCTCAGAATCAAGAGGGGATAAAAGCAAAAGATTTCCGGTACAAAAAAAACAGATAACGTTGTGCGTCTGGGCCGTGTGCCTGCTGCCGTCAATCTTAATCCCAATAATCGAATATGCACATGGAGCGATCCGAACGACCCATCTGGATAGTGGAGCGTCGCAAGCACCTGATGTTAGCTGACGTTTCGGGTATTCTTTAAATAGAGCCAGTCCCTTTTTTTGTTATCTTTGTTTTTATCAGGGGATGCAATAACAATGGTCGCTTTCCGTCGGTGCAGGGTCCTAAAGACCGGGGATGGATGAAGTTGGGTTAAAAGGCTGTTGCTGATCAAAATCAGGCAGGTAATGGGCCTGACTTTCGAGTTTCTGTATAAATGCGTTTTCCAGGCCAAGCTCAAGCGCATAGTCCGTGATCTCATCATATTCGTTTTCTGTCAGGGTCCGGTTTATCTCCGGGAAATCACATGCCTTATAGCGAGGAGAATACTGCGACATGATGCTGACGTGAATATCCGAAGACAGGCCCGTCAGAAAGCTGAGGCATTGCCGGCTGTTCTCGAGGTAGCCCGGCAATACAAGATGACGGACCAGCAATCCGCGCACAGCGATGCCATCGTGACCCATTACCAGGTCGCCCACCTGATTCAGCATTTCCCTGAGGACGCCGGGAACTATGTCAGCATAATCGTCCACATTAGAAAACTTTTTCCCGGGTTCATTTTTCAGATATTTGATATCCGGAATGTAAATGTCCACCATACCCCTGATCTGCCGGAGCGCATCCACTGAATCATAACCACTGGAGTTATACAGAACTGGCACAACAAGTCCCTTTCGCTTTGCCAATTGAATAGCAGCTGCCATCTGAAAAATCATATGTGAAGGTGAAACAAAATTGATGTTATGAGCGCCTTCATCCTGAAGCCGCAGTATTTCAGATGCAAGCTCATCTGTCGTCAGAGTCTTGGTGCGCCCCCGCTGAAATTCCTGGCTGATCTGGTAATTCTGGCAAAACACGCAGCGGAGATTGCATCCGCTAAAAAAAATGGTACCTGAACCTCTTGTGCCGGAAATAGGGGGTTCTTCACCAAAATGCAGGCCTGCATGGGAAATCTGAATGCCGGAGCCGACCCTGCAAAAACCGGTT
>JAGSYM010000099.1 GCA_018262395.1 Nitrospirota bacterium
AATTTCTTTGTTCTCAGGATACACGAACAGGGCGAAAGAATCCCTCTAACGATTGCGGACTTCGACAGGGACAAAGGTACCATAACGACGGTCTTTCAGAAGGTTGGCAAAACAACACACCATTTGTCGACCTTGATGGAAGGCGACTCCATTACTGATGTGGTCGGCCCCCTTGGCATGCACTCGCATATTGAAAATTTCGGGAAGGTCATCTGTGTCGGTGGCGGCGTCGGTATAGCGCCTGTTTATCCAATAGCACGTTCGTTGAAAGAGGCGGGCAATACGGTTATTTCGATTATCGGAGCACGGATGAAGGATCTGATTTTCTGGGAAGACAAAATGCGCAGCGTATCAGACGAACTCATCGTCACCACAGATGACGGCTCCTATGGACGAAAGGCTGTGGTCACCGTTCCATTGGATGAACGCCTTACAGAAAATAAGGATATAAGCCTTGTATACGCCATCGGTCCTGCTATCATGATGAAATTCGTCTGCATTACAACAGAAAAGCATAAGATAAAAACGATCGTCAGCCTGAATTCCATCATGGTAGATGCAACCGGAATGTGCGGCGCCTGCAGGGTGGAAGTCGGAAAAGAGACAAAGTTTGCCTGTGTTGATGGACCGGAATTTGACGGGCATCAGGTTGATTTTGACCTGCTCATGTCACGGCAGAGGATGTACATGGGAGAAGAAAAAGAGGCAATGGAGCTTTATAAGATAAAGACCGGGGGCGGGTAATGGAAGAGAAACAGGACAGCAGAAAGCCGAAGAACAGAGTTATGATGAGGGAGCAGCTCCCTGTCGAGAGGGCACGGAATTTCATGGAAGTTCCCTACGGATACACTCCTGAAGAGGCGATGGAAGAAGCATCGAGATGCCTGAACTGCCTGAAACCGACATGCAGGACCGGATGCCCTGTTTCAATAGACATCCCTTCCTTTATCAAATTGATTAAGGAAGGCAGGTTCATCGAAGCAGCGTGGAAAATAAAGGAGGACAACGCGCTTCCTGCGGTATGCGGAAGGGTCTGCCCGCAGGAGATACAGTGTGAATCCATGTGCATCCTTGGGAAGAAGGGTGATCCTGTTGCGATCGGGAATCTGGAACGCTTTGTTTCGGATTACGAGAGAGATACAGGTGAGATCCAGATACCTGACAAGCCCTCCCCCTCCGGCAGAAAAGTCGCGATCATCGGTTCAGGTCCTGCGGGGCTTTCCTGCGCTGCTGACCTCGCAAAATCAGGACATCAGGTTACCTTGTTTGAAGCCCTGCACAAACCGGGCGGTGTGCTCATCTACGGCATACCGGAATTCAGGCTTCCCAAGGTTATTGTCGAAAAGGAAGTTGATTATATCAGGAAGCTCGGCGTAGAGCTCGTCGTCAATGCAGTGGTCGGAAAACTTTATACGATAGATGAATTATTGACTGCTCATCACTATGATGCGTGCTTCATTGCGACAGGGGCAGGGTTGCCGTTATTCCTCGGGATACCTGGGGAAAACCTCAATGGTATCTATTCCGCCAATGAATTTTTAACGCGGGCGAATCTCATGAAATCATATCTTTTCCCTGAATACGATACACCCATAAAGGTAGGGAAGCGTGTTGCGGTAATCGGTGGCGGGAATGTCGCGATGGATTCAGCACGGGTTGCCCTGCGATTGGGATCAGAGAAAGTTCATCTCATCTACAGACGTTCAGAGGCTGAAATGCCTGCACGAAAGGCCGAAATCCATCACGCCCATGAGGAAGGGATTGAATTCAACGTACTGACGAATCCTGTCCGGTTTATCGACGACGGGAAAGGAAATGTCGCCGCTGTTGAATGCATCAGGATGGAATTGGGGGAACCGGATGCATCCGGCAGGAGAAGTCCTGTACCTGTGAGAGGAAGTGAATTTCAGATCGAAATCGACGTAGCCATCCCTGCTCTCGGGACCCGTTCAAATCCACTCCTCATCAGGAATGTGCCACATCTTTCGCTGAACAAGAGAGGCTATATCATTGCGGATGAAGAGACCGGGATGACATCAAAATTAGGAGTATTTGCCGGAGGGGATATCCTTACCGGGTCTGCAACGGTCATCCTCGCTTTGGGAGCCGGAAGAAAAGCAGCACAGGGGATTAATGATTATCTGAAGTGGAAATTCTGGGACACGAAAACATTCATGCACTAACAGGTTGCTGAAACAGTTTCAATTAAGACACATTGTCATGCTGAACTCGTTTCAGCATCTCATAGAATAGGCAGGTTAGAGATCCCGAAACAAGTTCGGGATGACAGCCTTTTTCAGCAACCTGCTAATACCTTATCGTTTCTTTCCCTTCCGCAATCCCAAAAAGAGCAATGTCGCTGCCCCTATCCCGATAACCGTTCGCACAACCGCACCGGAAACTTTTATAATCTTTACGATGACCTCTTTCTTGCCCATCTTCTTTCGACCTATATTATTATAGTAGTCTCTCAGAGGAATTCTCTCATTAAATACTTCTGCATTCTAGTAATCTCCCCTAACCCTCTTTACAAAAGGGGGGATTACCGGATAATCAAAAATCCGAAATATTTCCAAAAAAAATTCTCGCTTCGTGTTCGCATCTGAATTTTTTGTGATATACTTTAATCAAATTTGTAATTTCTCAAAATCTAAGGAGGGGACATGGCAACAGTAAAAAAAGCGAAGTGTGCTGCAAAGACGAAGGAAGGAAAACAGTGCAAGAACATGGCATCGGGTAAATCCAAGTTTTGCAATACGCACAAGAAAAAATAAACTGATAACAGGTAACCCGTCCCCTGCAATTGGGGGACGGGTTACTGCATCAACAATCTTTGCTGTACATGCTCTGTCAAAAAGAGCGATAGTTTTTCTATTTCCTCTGTGGGTGGAAGTTTTGCAATGATCCTGCCTATATAATCTCTGTGGATGAGCAACCGAAATGCCGGTTTAAAATTCAGGTCGAATATCCATGAAAGCTGGAGCAGTTTGAAATCATTCAGTGTCTTTATCGTGGCAAGTGATACGATCTCCTTTTTATATAGATATGAAAGAACTGCCGGAGAATATTCAGGGAGATCAGGCAATCCGAGTCCGACTGCAGAAGCCTTGCTTTCCTGTGGACTTTCATAATATTCAAGGAAGACCCGCCATATATCGAGCTTGTCGGCATCCCTTACCAGCATGATAAAGAGCAGCATATCATCGTTATCTTTCTTTGGCACCGAAAAAGCATTATGGAATTTGACCGACTCGATGACGATCTCCTGTTCCTCCCGGGGAAGCATGTGAAGGATATTTTCCCGGATGAGTGTTTCAGCGCCCAAAAGTCCGTGATTGACTGAGATGCTGTCTTTGAAGGTCTTGTACCGGGCATACTGAGGGAACCTCCCGATGTCATGGAACAAAGCAACAGTCTCAGCTAAAAGCCTTTGCTTGTCATTCAGAGAGAGCTCCTCCGCCAGATCAAGAATGTTCCTGCAGACATTGAATGTGTGCACTTCCTTCAGAAGAATGTTCCTCTGATCTTCTGCGTTTGATGAATAAAAGGTTTTACAGTAACCGGAGAACCACTCTCTAAAATATTTCAGATCCTCAGATGTCATTTGTTTCGAAATTCTATCCCCTATCCCCGCTATATTTATAGCGAACTCTGTTCCAAGGGTTGTGATTGCCGCCCTGAGCGAGGTATCGCGAAGAGTCGCATCGACTCTGCCAAAAAGGGGGATACCCCTCCCTTTGGTAAAGGGAGGTTAGGAGGGATTTTATAATCAATATTTTCCCACTTATAAACTCATGAGGAAGACTGTTGCCTGGATCGTTTTTTCTCGTACATCAGCCCGTCTGCCCGAGCGAGCATCTGTTCGAATGAAATCTGTGAAGGAGAATCGAAGCGTGCTATACCCATACTGATAGAAAGTCTAAAGGGTGACGTCGTTTCGCTGTTGGATATCCCGATATTTTGCTCCAGCCGGGCAGTAATGGCCTCTGCAGTTAATGTATCGTCTTCCATGATACAAACAGCAAATTCATCACCGCCAATCCGACCGATGATATCCGCATCACGGAACGTTTTTTTAAAAACACGAGCGGTCTCGACCAATGCCTGATCGCCTGCTTCATGGCCGAAGGTGTCGTTAATCTTTTTCATACCATCGAGGTCTGCAACGACAAAAAGTACCGGTCGCCTCATTCGTTTGGCAAGTTTTACATGCTGCTGTGCAAGAAGAAAAAAGCCGCGCCTGTTGTTCAGGCCGGTGAGATAATCGTGCAATGACTGATTGTGCAATTCCGCAAGAAGATGATGACGCTCAATAGCATAGCGTATCGAACGGGTGAGCACGTTTTTATCCAACTGCCCTTTTGAAAGATAATCCTGTGCTCCTTCTTTTATTGCCTCCAGCCCCAACTGGTCATCATCTCGTCCGGTGAGCACGATGATTGGTACTTCCAAATTATGCACGAGAATTTTTTTCAGCGTATCCATACCGCTGCTCTCCGGTAGTCCAAGGTCAAGGATCAGCACATCAAACTTGTTTTCCGCGAGCTGCGCGAGCCCTGTTGAAAGTCTGTTTACGGTTTCCACTTCGAAACGAACTGCTCCGGAATCTTTGAGCATGCCCTCCATGAGGCAGCAGTCGGCATGGCAGTCTTCGATCAGTAATATCTTGATATTTTGATTCTCATCCATTATTTACTTAAAAGGGTTCAAGGATTTGAGGATTCAAGGGGCCACGTGATATTTTTTATACGATACATGGCGGAGAGGCAGGGATTCGAACCCTGGGTGGAGTTGCCCCCACAACGATTTTTCCGCCACAGGCGGACTCGCCGAGGAGAGCGAGACCGTCCCATACACTTATGGCTATTAGGTACATGCATGGCGGAGAGGCAGGGATTCGAACCCTGGGTGGAGTTGCCCCCACAACGATTTTCGAGACCGTCCCATTCAACCACTCTGGCACCTCTCCAACTTTTCCTTCAGCCACTCTCTCCCTGCTCCACTTTTTAAATAAAGCTCTCTCTGGCAGGCTTCTTTATAACTATTGAATTGTTCGCTATATACTAATCGAATAGGTCTTCTGCTTTTCGTTGTTTTCACACGTCCCATCTTATGAGCTTCGAGCCTTTTATTCAAATCTCTTGTTGAACCAATATACCATTTCTGATCATATCAACGAAGTACGTAGACAAAGCCTTTATCATTCTTGTTCATCTGCACGACAACGATTTTCGAGACCGTCCCATTCAACCACTCTGGCACCTCTCCA
>JAGSYM010000100.1 GCA_018262395.1 Nitrospirota bacterium
GGAAGGAGCAACACGAGCCATCTTTATCGAGTTGCCCTTGACTCCTGGTATGTGAGAAACTGGAACCTGTGGCTGGACATCGTTATCCTGCTCAAGACGGTGAGGATCGTGATAAAAAGAGAAGGGGCTTATTAAGCCTCTATCCTGCCTGAACAGTCATCCCCTGCTTTATTGCGCAAAAGTCTTCACAAGATAACAGCCTGAACAGCCTGCCGTTCATAGGAATGAAATAGAATTTTTAGCGTGTATAGAATATAATAAAAAATTGCATATCCCGAGGCTCTTCTGAGTGCCATGCGGAGGGGGCCAGCGTAGACTATGCGGGCCATGTAAAGTGTTTATCAGCACGTAAGGAGCGAAAAGGTTCAGCCAAAAATGAGCGACAATAATCCCTTGGTAAGCATCATTGTGAGAACAAAGGACAGACCCACGCTTTTAAAGAGGGCGTTACAAAGTATTGCCGCACAGACCTACCGGCCGATCGAGGTTGTTCTCGTAAATGACGGCGGCACCGACCTTGATATGAATGAACTCCAAGGCACGCTCGGCGAAATATTTTTGAACTACCAGCGGCTTGGAGAAAACGCCGGAAGGGCGCACGCATTGAACGTCGGTATTGGGCATGCAAAAGGCGAACATGTCTGTTTTCTCGATGACGACGATGTGTATTTTCCCGACGGAGTGGAGACCCTCGTCACTGCGGCGCTGAGCGCACGCAATAACGTGCTTTACGGGAAAGTCGTCTGCAGGAAATATGCTGATGACGACCTCCTGAAAGTTATTGAAGAAAGAGAAGTGGGGGAGACGTTTGATGCGGGAAGGCTTGTTTTAGAGAATTTCATTCCGATAAATGCGGTCTGTGTTCCCATAAACCTTTTGCGTAAAATCGGATTGCTGGACACCGGGTTATCCATATTCGAGGACTGGGACATGATGATACGTCTTTCAGAAGCGGCCGTATTCCAATTTGTCGATGCCGTGGTTGCCGAGTATAGTGTGGTCGGTTCTGCTACCATTACCGGGAAAGGCGGCATTGAGACTCAAAATACTTATCGGGAAAAAGTTCTGGCCAAGCACATCGCAAAAGTAAAGGCACATGACTTTCTGTCTTATCTTCAGATTATTGTCGACAGGGTTGTGCGTGAAAAAGACGAAAAGATCCATGAGCTTGCACAATTCCTGAGTGAGAAGGAATCAATGATAAAGACCCTTGAAGAAAGCTTTCCTGCACAGGAGGAAGGAATAACCTGGCTGCGGGAAGTCGTCGCCACAAAAGAAGAAAAAATCCAAGCCCTTGAAGAGGTCATTGAGACCAAAGATGAAGAACTCGCCTGCGCAATGCTTCGTGAAAATGAACTCAAGAAATTGCTTGAAGAGGTGCTCACCTCGGATTCATGGAAATTGACAAAACCATTGAGGGCCGCCGGAGCGGCCTCCAGAAAATTTATCTCAAGATTAAAGCATGGAAAGTAGCCTGCCTGCGGTAGATATCATCATAGTAAACTATAATGGTATCGGATTTATAGAAGCGTGCCTCGAGTCCCTCCTTCAGACTGAATATCCTTCTTTTAATGTGATATTGGTTGACAATGGTTCCTCGGATGGAAGCGTCGAACTCGTCAAAAGGAAATATCCGGGTGTGCAGATTATTTTAAACAATGCAAACCTTGGTTTCGGGAAGGCCAATGCAATAGGAATAAACTCCGGCAGGGCGGATTTTATTGCGTTGCTGAACAACGACACCGTAGTGGATAAGGGTTGGCTTTCACCCCTTGTGGGTGCGATGCTTGAAGACGGCTCTCTGGCCTCAGCGTGTTCAAAACTCTTGTTCATGGACAACCGTCGGGTAATCAACGGGGTTGGAGGAGGAATGAATTTTCTCGGGTATGGCTTTGATATCGGGATATACGAAAATGACGACGGCGCATACGAGGAAGTCAGAGAAGTGTTTTTCCCGTGCGCTGCAGCCTGTCTCCTGCGGCGGTCTGCATATGAGGACGTAGGGGGGTTTGACCCGAAATTCTTTATGTACCACGAGGATGTCGATCTCGGATGGCGTTTCTGGCTCAAGGGATATCGGGTCAAATGCATTCCCCGGTCTTTTGTGTATCATGCGTTCGGCGGTACGTCATTAAGGGCAGGAAGTATGGAGTTCAGGAATAACCTGGGCTTAAGGCACGCGATGCGAAGCCTCATAAAAAATTATGAAAGAGGAACACTCTTAAAGGTGCTGCCGCTATTCATCTCCCTTGGCATCAGGACTACTATTAAACATCGGACATGGGGATTTCTCAGGTGCGTTTCATGGAATCTCATGATGCTTCCCGACACCCTCAGCGAACGAAGACGCATACAAAGAGAAAGGACAGTTTCTGACCGGGCAATTTCATCTCTGATGTGGCAGAAGATACATCTTCCCGTCAACTATCCTGACTACGAATGGTCTACCTTCAGGTCATTTGCTGCGCAGGGACTTAAGAGGGGTTTTGTCGACATGTCCGACGACCGCGGGAAAAATTTGGGGTATGGCTGGCATGGGCCGGAAATTTTTTTTGGCGACGGACGGACTAAATACCGCTGGACCAAGGCTGAGGCGGTGTATTACCTATGGAATAAATACGGCGATGGGTTTGTATCCATGGAGATATTAGGACTTGCCGGCGTCGTGAAAAGGCCAAGAAAGATCCGTGTAACGGTTAATGACGGACAGGCCCATGAGTTCATTGTGCAATCAGACGGGTGGGAAAGCATTCAGGTGCCATACAACGGCCCGAGCGGTCCGCTTGAGGTGAGGATAAAGGCTGAAGATACATGGGTCCCCGACGAGCTTCTCGGTAATGGGGACACAAGACAGCTTGGCGTTGGGATGAAGAGGGCGCAGTACGTCGCCGATACGGGTGGTGCGCTGCCGATTGAGGGAGTGAGCGTTGTTATCCCTACCTATAACAGGGTGAAGACACTGCTGCAGACATTGCGGGCGCTCGAAAACCAGAGTCTCCCCAGGGAAAAATTCGAAGTCATCGTTGTCGACGACGGCTCTACGGATTCAACAGAAGCGGAAGTGAAGTCCTTTATGGGCCGCACGTCAATGGCCATCGGATATTTCAAACAGGCAAACAAAAAGCAGGGAGCTGCCAGAAACCTCGGGATACAGCATTCACAGATGCCGCTTCTTGTTTTCATCGGTGATGATACGATTCCGTCGCTCCATTTTCTCGAGGAACATCTCGCGTATCATTCGCGGAAAAACAGGTTTGGAAACGTAGTGGTAATAGGCTATACGCAGTGGCCGGAGGACATCCGGGTGACCCCCTTCATGAGGTTTATCGGCGAATACGGATATCAGTTCGGGTACTCCCTTATTGAAGGTGAAGGTCCTCTTCCTTTCAATTTCTTTTACACTTCGAATATTTCGGTCCTCAAAACGTTCCTCAATGAACTGGAATGTATTTTCGAAGAGGATTTTACTACGTATGGCTGGGAGGACATAGAGCTGGGGTACAGGCTTGAACGCCTCGGGATGGAACTTTACTATAACCGTAACGCGGTCACGTATCACTATCATCCTGTGGGCATCTCGTCGTTCTGCTTACGGCAGCATACTGTCGGCAGGGCTTCGAGGATATTCCTGGAAAAGCATCCTGAACTGGGCTGGTTTTTGGGCGATCCGGCCTACCTGAAAAAAATTGCTGCGTTGAGCATTCCGGTGTCAGGTCTCGAAAAAGTGCTGAATTTTATGGACCGGGAATTCTTAATTTCCTTCCCCCGTATCGTGTATGATATCATCTTGAAAACAAGCTACGCGAGGGGCGCCATTGAGGCAAAGGAATAAGCGGGTGGAATTCGTATCGATCATAATTGTCAATTATAATGGAGCGCATCACCTGAAAGACTGTCTGGGCTCCCTTAATACATTGGATTACCCTCAGGACAGGCTCGAAGTCGTTGTTTTCGATAACGGCTCTACCGACGACTCTCTCCACATCATTAAAAAGACGTCTCCGTCAGCACGGATAATTGAAAATCCCGGGAACTTAGGCTTTGCCCCGCCGCATAGAATTGCAGCCGGTCTCTGTAAAGGGGACACCCTTGCTTTCCTGAATAATGACATGAAGGTAGATAAAAAGTGGATAAGAGAGGGAGTTTCTCTCCTGGCCCCTTCCCGGGGAATTGTCTGCGCTTCATCGAAGATCCTTTCGTGGAACGGCAAACACACAGATTTTCACGGAGGTTCTTTACAGTATCTGGGGTATGCCGACCAGTTAAGAGATGTCCCCATAAAAAAGGGAGACGATATCCTTTTCCCCTGCGGCGGCGCGATGTTCATAAAAAAAGAAGTGTTTCTGGAAGCGGGATGTTTCGACGATGATTACTTTGCCATATTCGAGGATGTGGACCTGGGGTGGAGGTTGTGGGTAATGGGACACCGGGTGGTTATGGCCACGGATTCTGTTGTCTATCACAAAGGCCATAGTACCCTTGATTCGAAAAAGGAAGAAAAAAAGCGGTTTCTGATGCACAGGAACGCGCTTATGACAATTATAAAGAATTACGACGATGAAAACCTGAAGAGAATCCTTCCCCTTGCTCTTATCCTGGCGGTGAAAAGGTCGCTTTTATTTATGGGAATAGACAAGAAGGGATTTTACTTCTCGGAAACAGGTGAGTTTAAAGACTCGCGTCCCGACAATTATAAAGATGCGTGTCTGCATCTGGCGGCGATGGACGATGTCTTCGAGTCCTTCGAGACCCTTATAAAGAAGAGGAAGGATGTTCAGGCGAAGAGAAAAAGGGATGACAGCGAAATATTCCCGCTGTTCAAAGACCCCTTCAGAAATATCATGGGGTACAAGGAATACCTGTGGGAAGAGGCATCACTCTTTGGATATTTCAACCTCGATGCGGTATTTCGGTGCGATGAAGACTACGGGAAAAGGGTGGAAGAGGGGATTTATCACGCGAGGAAGACCCTTGGTTTATTAACAACAGAGATACAAAAAATGTCACGCGAAACGAATAAGATTGCCGGTTCTGACACTGACAGAAGACGTTTGGCAAAGAAGTTTTATGAAAACCTCAGGGGAAAAGGTATCGGGCCGACGGTAAAGAAAACCGGAGAATATCTGAGGCGAAGGTTATGGTAGGAAATTGGATTAGAAGCAGGAAATGAGAAAAGGTTATAGGGATGGGTTAAAGATGAGAAGCTTAAGATTATTGTATAGTGCCCTCATATCTTTATTACATTCACGAACGACTGAATACAAAAATATCGGGAGACCGTTATATAGATTTATATTTGTATGTAATAAATTTTCTCAGGGGGAAGGGTTACAACCTTCCTCTTCGACAATGTTTGACCTTAGGCTGCGGCGCCGGAGATTTTGAAAGGGCGCTTTCCAGCCACAAATTCTGTGAAAAACATTATGCATATGACATATCTGAGGGTGCAATTGAAAAGGCGAAGAAAAAAGCCGGGGAGGAGGCTTTGTCTCATATATTCTATGAGGCCGTTGATGTTAATAAAATTTCTCTCCCGCGGAACACACACGATGTTGTTTT
>JAGSYM010000101.1 GCA_018262395.1 Nitrospirota bacterium
AACTCTTCTACGTTATCGGGTATGATTCTGAATCTGACGGGATCGCCTCCCCATTCAGAGACGAGTCCGCCCAGGACCCTGGAATTATATTCGATGATATCACCCCTCTTGAGGTCCGAACCGGGTTCGACGATCTCCGTCCCTGTAGGGATAATAACTATTTTCGGCTTTTGTCGAACCAGTACCTCAATATGACCTCCTGCAAGCATTGCGCCGATATCAACAGGCCTTATAACTTGATTTTCGGGCAATATCAATTCCGTTGCTACGATGTCCTCTCCGATTACCCTGACATGCTGCCAAGGAGTCGCGGGGGATATGATTTCGATGTATTTGTCATGCCCTAATCCTGATTCCGTATCCCTAATAATATTTACATCCTCGATCATTATGACTGCATTAAACCCATCCGGCATCGGGTCACCGGTATCGACGTATAAGGCCTGTTCTCCTATTTTGAGTCTTTTCTGGTTTCGCTCAGACGCACCAAAGGTTTCTGCAAATCTAACTGCATAACCGTCCATTGCTGAGGAATGATAAAAGGGAGAGGATATTTTTGCGGTCACTGCCTCTGCAGTGACCCTTCCGAGAGAATTTATGATCTCAATTTTTTCGCCTGAAAGAGGTCGCATAACTCCTTCGGAATTAAGCTTCTTAAGCCACTCCGCAAGTGCCTCATTTAAAGGCACGCTTGAAAGATAAATATTACGGGACATTTTTATTTACCGGGCACCCTTTTCATCTTGGTCTTCAATTGATTGAGATTAGATGTTTTTTCCCTCTTTTCCTGCCTGACTTCAATCTCAGTTTTTTCACTTACGTTATCCGAAAAAATTTTTCTTTACCATTATAATACCCGATACGCGGATTATCTATGCCTCTTTCGATTATGTCCCTAAGTCTTGAACTATTGTTATCTTGCCATCCATCCACATCTTTACTAAAGATGAGGTTAAAGCGAAAAGTTTAACTTGTTACCTTTTCGAGCTTTATGTTAGCTTAGAACATGATTGGAAAGATAGTCTCCCTCAATATCAGTGAGAAGAAATGCGTAAGGAAAAAGCCGGTAAAAGAGGTCTCCCTTAAAGCCGAATAAGGCAAAGGTTCACAAAAATATGAGGTGCACCCTGAAGGTCTTCCCGCTAAATTTGACGTTGCCGGTAAATCCTCTTTTTTGAGTCTCTGGGAAACTCTCCGTATTTAAAACTACGAATAACGTATTTGTTTAAAAATTATGCTGACTGTCCATCATTGCAGAAATGAAAATAAATCACCACTTCAATGAAAATAATCAATTTGCATTGCCTTCTGGGACAACCTATACTTTATTTGAAATAAAGTAACCTGCTGTATTCTTGAGATAAATTACTGCGGTTAGAGATAGAACACGCGGAAAGGATGGAAACTATGACCAAGAATACTTTTGACGTAGAGGACTATCTGTATCGGGTCAAGTCATTTCATGGACATTTGGCACCGGGGGTAGTCATCGGAGGATACATGGTGCATCTGGCCAGGACCAACCTGCCTGTAGGAGTGCTTTTTGACGCCGTCTCTGAAACTCCTGCCTGTGTGCCTGATGCGATTCAACTGCTCACCCCATGTACAGTGGGGAACGGCTGGCTCAAGATTATCAACCTTGGCCGTTTTGCTTTAAGTCTGTATGACAAGTACCATGGGAATGGAGTCCGAGTATTTCTTGACACTGGCAAATTAGAACAATGGCCGGAAATAAAGGCCTGGTTCCTCAAACTCAAGTCCAGAAAAGAACAAAACTCAGAAGAGATTCTCTATCAGATTAAGCAAGCGGGTGTGGAAATATGCGGGGCGCGTCCCGTGCAGATTAAGCCGGAATTTCTTAAAAAACGTGATAAGGGCAAGATCGCAATATGTTCGTCATGCGGAGAAGCTTATCCTTTGAAGGATGGCAGCATCTGTCTCGCGTGTCAGGGGAGTTCACCCTATGTTATGCCTTAATGTCCCAAGGCAAATGCGGAGGATGAAAAACCCGTGAGGACTCATGCAGGATAGGAATAGATCAAGAGTGAAGAATGACTTTGTTTCATTGGAGTGAGATTTAATTAATTTGGCTTGAAAGGAGGAAAAAATGAAAGTAACACGGCGAGATTTTTTAGTTAAATCGAGCACCCTTGTCGGTGGGTTGGCACTTTCATCTCTCGGGATCGACCTGAGTCCGGTGATAGCCTATGCCGAAGAGATGAAAAAGATCGACAAGGTGAAGAGCGCCAAACAGACCACGTCCATCTGCTGCTATTGTGCGGTTGGATGCGGGCTGATCGCCAGTATGGACACCAAAACAGGGAAGATCATCAATGTGGAAGGTGATCCTGAGCACCCTATTAACGAGGGTACGCTTTGCGCCAAAGGCGCCGGTACTTATCAGACAAGTGCTGCAAACGAACACCGCCTGACAAAGGTGCTCTATCGTGCACCGAACAGCGACAAATGGCAGAACAAGAGCTGGGACTGGGCCATTACCGAGATCGCAAAAAGAATCAAAAAAACACGCGATACCGGCTTCATTGAGAAGAACAGCAAAGACCAGGTGGTGAACCGCACTGAAAATATCGCCCACATGGGAAGCTCCAACGTTGACAATGAGGAGTGCTGGCTCATCACAGCCATGGCCCGCTCCATGGGCCTTGTATTTATCGATCATCAGGCCCGGGTTTGACACGCGCCCACCGTACCGGCTCTGGCAGAGTCGTTCGGACGTGGCGCAATGACAAATCACTGGATAGATATTCAACACAGCGATGTCATCCTCATTCAGGGCAGCAATGCTGCAGAAAATCATCCCATTTCGTTCAAATGGGTTATGAGAGCCAGGGAGAAAGGGGCCAAACTCATTCATGTTGACCCGCGCTTTACGAGGACATCCTCAAAGGCCGATTTCTATGCTCCCTTGCGTTCAGGCACGGACATTGCTTTCCTCGGCGGGATGATCAAGTATATCCTCGAAAACGAAAAATATTTTAAGGACTATGTTGTTAACTACACGAATGCGCCGTTCCTGGTCAATGATAAGTTCGAGTTCAATGACGGTCTTTTCTCAGGGTATGATCCAGGCACCAGAAAATATGACAAAGCGACCTGGACGATAAACAAGGACGCGAATGGTATTGCTGAGAAAGATTTCACGTTGCAGAATCCCCGCTGCGTTTTCCAGCTTTTGAAGAAGCATTATTCCCGTTACGACATGGAAACGGTCTCGAAGATTACAGGGACTCCTGAGAAAGACCTTCAAACCGTCTATGAAATGTACTCATCCACCGGCGTTCCCGACAAAGCTGGAACTGTTATGTACGCTCTGGGCCAAACCCATCATACTTCAGCAGTTCAAAACATCAGAACCCTTTGCATGGTTCAGCTCCTGCTCGGCAATATAGGCATCTGCGGAGGCGGTGTGAACGCCATGCGCGGTGAACCGAACGTGCAGGGCTCAACAGACTTTGCCATATTGTCTGGTTACCTGCCAGGTTATCTTGCCGCACCCAGGGCGTCTCTGCCTACCCTGGAAGATTACGTCAAGAAAAATACGCCGAAAACCAGTGACCCACGCTCGGCCAACTGGTGGCAAAATTATCCCAAGTATGCCACCAGTCTTCTCAAGGCCTGGTACGGAGATAAGGCTACAAAGGAAAATGATTTCGGCTATTCATGGGTGCCCAAGCTCGATGACGGACAGGACGCCAACATTCTGAACATGATTGACAACATGTACGAAAAAAAGATCAAGGGGCTTATCTGCATCGCCCAGAATCCTGCCGGCAGCCTGCCTAATTCGAATAAAGTGCGTGAGGGATTAACCAACCTTGATTGGACTGTGCACGTGAACATCTTTAACAACGAAACAGCCTCGTTCTGGAAAGGTCCAGGCATGGACCCAAAGAAAATCAAGACAGAGGTCTTCCTGCTTCCGGCGGCTGCATCCATAGAAAAACAGGGAAGCGTGGCCAACAGCGGACGCTGGGTCCAGTGGAAATACGAAGCGGCAAAGGCTCCGGGAGATTGCCTGTATACCGGTGATATCGTAATTCGGATCGTTTCAAAGCTCAAGGAGCTTTATAAAAAAGAAAAAGGCGCCTTCCCTGATCCGATTCTGAACCTCAAATGGGATTATACCGATGACAAAGGCCGGTTTGATCCTGTGAAGGTTGCCAAGACCACTAACGGCTATTTTCTTGAAGATGTCACCATTGGCGACAAGACATACAAGAAGGGCGATTGCGTGCCTGGCTTTGCAAATCTGCAGGCTGATGGCAGGACGTCATCCGGCTGCTGGATCAGCTGTGGTTCTTTTGCCCAGGATGGTACAAACCTTATGGCCCGCAGAAAAAAGGACGACCCTACTGGTCTCGGACTCTATCCGCAGTGGTCATGGGCATGGCCTGTCAACAGGCGCATTATCTATAACCGCGCTTCAGTGGACCTGAATGGAAAACCGTACAATCCCAAACGGGCTTTATTAGCCTGGGTGGACGGAAAATGGGTAGGTGACGTTCCCGATGGCCCATGGCCTCCTATGAGCGATATGGAAAAAGGAAAATACCCGTTCATTATGAAGCCGGACGGCGTTTCCTCTCTTTTCGGACCGGGACTTGCTGATGGACCTTTCCCTGAGCATTACGAACCTCTTGAAGGTCCGATTGAGAAAAATCCGCTGTCATCTCAGTTGAAAAATCCTGTCATGAAGATCTTTACAGGCCCATGCGATAAATTTTCCGGCTGTGACCCCAAGTATCCGTTTGTGATGACTACGTATTCCAGTACGGAACATTGGTGCTCCGGAGCCCTCACAAGGTGGCAGTCCTGGCTCACCGAGGCTCAGCCCCAGGTATATGTGGAAATCAGTGAAGAACTGGCACAGCTCAGAGGAATCAAGAACGGGGATAAGGTGAAAGTTGAGTCTGCCCGTGGTTCTCTGCCCTGTGTGGCAATGGTAACGACCCGGCTGCGCCCCTTCAATTGCGGCGGACAGACCGTCCACCTGGTTGGAATGACTTTTAACTATGGCTGGTTGTTCCCGGAGGACTGTGGTGACACTGCCAACCTACTCACCCCCACAGCGGGAGACGCTAATGTCGGGACGCCTGAATACAAGGCCTTTATGGTCAATGTGACAAAGGTTTAGGAGGTGAAAACTATGTCAAACGGAAAATCAATATTAGTAGATACCTCATTATGCACCCGACACATGGAAAGTAGTCCGCTTTGCCGACGGCAAGAAAGAGGACGGCAAACCCTACTGGTATTTCTTTACCGATATGTGCCGCCATTGTATTCAGCCTCCGTGCAAACTTTCCATAGAGATGACCGTCAAGGATGCGGTAATTCAGGACGAAGCTACGGGAGCAGTCGTATATAACGATAAGACAAAGAAGGTTTCCTTTGCAGATGTCCTCTGTCCTTACAATATTCCGCGACAGAATCCAAAGACCAAAGTCCTTGCCAAATGCACGATGTGTTTTGACAGGATCACAAACGGAATGATCCCTGCCTGCGTCAAATCGTGCCCCACTGGAGCTATGGTATTTGGAGACCGGAAGGAGATCCTGGACATGGCCAAGAAAAGAGTTGATGATCTGAAGAAAACCTATCCGAAAGCAATGGCCATTAACCCGGATGATGTGAGGGTGATCTTTATCGTCACCGACGACCCAAAGAAATACTGGAAATCTGCTGCTGGCGGATAGCATATAGCTGTCTCTTACATATGCCTTCCCTGCGTCAAGCAGGGAAGGCATTTTCCTTTCATATCCCTTGTGAATACGAAATTTATCGGAGGACTTATTATGGCTGATGAATCTTCAACGGAAGAACATGTTAAAAGGATGAAAAAAACTATTGCGAAAATAAAGAAAGATATGCCTTCCCTATCTACTATCCTGAGTACCTATGAAAAAGTCTTTACAGAAAGAGCTAAATTTAGGGAAGAACTGCCTCTCCTGCTGAATGTCCGGATATCTTCACCAGACCCTCTTCGCTTTTCGCAGGGTATGACTTTGATGAACGAAGGGATATTTCCACTCGCACCTGATTCCATGGAAAAGGTTAGAGACCGTATGATCCCGGTATTGTCCAAGGCATTTCCGAAATTCAGTCCGGTGCTTCGGAAACTGAAAGCGGCTTTGAAGAAAAATCAAGTGGATTTAAAAAGCTGCATGGAAAGCATGGTGCATAACCGGGAGGAGATAATCAGCCAGACTGCTTCTCAACTTGAAACAGACCCTCTAACCCTGAAATTTATCCTGGGCCAACTCTTGAAACCTCTCGTTGAGAAACGGGCAGAGAGCCTCAGGTCTGTCATACAAAATCTTCACTGGAAGAAGGGGTACTGTCCTGTCTGCGGATCATTTCCTGTATTGAGTTACCTCAAGGGAGAAGAGGGGCAACGGTGGTTGATATGCGGGCTCTGCAGTCATGAATGGCGTTTTATGAGAACGCAGTGTCCTTTTTGCGAAAATGAAGATTCT
>JAGSYM010000102.1 GCA_018262395.1 Nitrospirota bacterium
GGCTGCACTTGATGCAATACTCCGTGAAGTGGTCGCTACGCTTAATACAGGAGAAAAAGATATCTCCAGAGAAATTGCGGGTGCCTTTAATGATATAGAGAAGAACCTTGTAAGAAATATGATTCTCAATGATAACATAAGGGCTGATGGCAGGACCCCTGACCAGATACGTCCGATCAGTGCTGAGGTTGGTTTATTACCAAGGACGCACGGTTCTTCCTTTTTTACCAGGGGAGAGACACAGTGCCTTGCTGTTGTGACCCTTGGCACATCTGATGATGAACAGAGAATTGACTCTCTTGACGGAGAAACTTTCAAAACATTTATGCTTCACTATAATTTCCCTCCATTCAGTGTCGGAGAGGTAAAACCCCTCAGATCTCCGGGAAGAAGAGAGATAGGTCACGGGATACTGGCTGAAAGGGCTTTGAGCGCTGTTATGCCGAGCAAGACTGAGTTCCCCTATACCGTCAGGATAGTCTCTGACATTCTGGAATCCAACGGGTCCTCTTCTATGGCCACAGTATGCGGCGGAACTCTTGCTTTGATGGACGCAGGGGTACCGATAAAGGCACCTGTTGCCGGCATCGCGATGGGGCTTATCAAAGAAGGGGAAAAGGTGGTTGTTCTCACCGACATCCTCGGACTTGAGGACCACCTGGGTGACATGGACTTTAAGGTTACCGGTACTGAAAACGGCATTACTGCATTCCAGATGGATACGAAAATAGGCGGTATATCGCGTGAAATCATGGAAAAAGCCCTTGAGCAGGCAAGACAGGGAAGGCTTTTTATCCTGGGAAAGATCAGGGAAACTCTTGAGTCGCCGCGTACTTCCCTTGCCAAACATGCACCGAGAATCTATACCATGCAGATAAAACAGGACAAAATACGTGATGTCATAGGAACCGGCGGCAAGATAATCAGGGGCATAATAGAGCAGACCGGCGTAAAGATCAATATAGATGATTCCGGGCTGATCAATATCGCTGCTGCTGATGGTGAAGCAGCCCAGAAGGCCATAGATATCATCAATAATATTACGGCTGAGGCAGAACTAGGCAAGATATATATGGGCAAGGTCAAGAGGATAATGGATTTCGGCGCGTTCGTTGAAATCATTCCTGGAACAGAAGGTCTTGTCCATATCTCCCAGCTTTCTGACAAGAGAGTCGCAAAGGTCACAGATGAGGTCAATGAAGGCGATGAGATCCTTGTTAAGGTAATAGAGATAGACAAAACAGGCCGGATCCGGTTAAGCAGAAAAGAAGCGATGCAGGAGAAAACCTGACAGCCGGCTGATCGCTTATAACAGTGTGTTTTGAGGGGATATCAGTATCCCCTTTTTTCATTTCAGGAATTTGTCAGTGCAGTCTAAATAAAGGGGACATTGATTTATAAAATCCCTTCTAACCTCTCTTTTCCAAAGGAGGAATAATTCCCATCTTTGCATAGAGGGGTGATGGGAGATTTGTCTGAATGATGTGCATTCTAGTATGAGACTTTTAATATGTTTGAAATATTGAGGAAACGCTAATGTTTGTTAAAGAATATCTGGAAAATGGCATCCCCGTGGTAATGGAGTCTTTTAAAAATGTCCGTTCTGTTGCCCTCGGCGTGTGGGTCAAGGTTGGCTCACGTTACGAGACGCCGGCCATGAACGGGATATCTCATTTTCTGGAGCACATGTTTTTTAAGGGCACAAAGAAGCGCTCACCCAAGGATATAGCAGTTGAGATTGATTCAATGGGGGGTGACCTCAATGCCTTTACGTCGAGGGAAAATACCGCATTTTACATTAAGGTACTTGATGAATATCTCGAAAAGGGTGTTGATCTGCTTTCGGATATCTTTGTTCATTCCACATTTCCTGAAGATGAACTGGCAAAAGAAAAAAAGATCATAAAGGAAGAGGTCAAGATGGTTGAGGACACGCCTGATGACTATATCCATGATCTTTTTAATCAGACTATATGGGGTGACGAAGGCCTGGGCCAGTCGATTCTCGGACGGAGGGAGACGATAGCTTCCTTTACGCGGGAGGATTTAATCCGTCATATAAGTAAATATTATGGGACAAAGGATATCATTATCTCCTGTGCCGGGAAATTTCAGCCTGCGAAACTTATTGGATTGCTGGGTGAGCGTTTCGGGGGACTGAGGAGGGGCTCAGAGCCCAGGAAGGGTCTGCCCCCTAAGTTCAAAAGTGATGTGAAGGTATATACCAAGGATATTTCCGAAGCGCATATCTGCATCGGGGTGCCTTCGGTTTCACAGACAAGTGAAGACAGGTACGCCCTGTTTGTGCTCAATACATTATTGGGTGGAGGTGTCAGTTCACGCCTTTTTCAGGAAATAAGGGAAAACAGGGGTCTGGCTTATTCTGTATATTCGTATACATCCATGTACATAGATACTGGTTTGTGGGGTGTCTATGCCGGAGTCAGCAAAAAACGGATAAGAGAAGTTGCTGAACTCATTATCCATGAAATGCTTTCCTTAAAAGATACCCTTACAGAGGAAGAGCTTGATAAGGCAAAAAGGCATCTTAAGGGCAATATGATCCTTGGCCTTGAATCAACCAACAGCCGTATGAACAATATTGCCCGTCAGGAGATCAATTTTGGCAGGTATATTTCTCCGGATGAAATCAGCAAGGCTGTGGAAACGGTCAGCATGAAGCAGTTAAAAGAGCTTTCAGAGAGATTGCTGATGAAAAAATCGTTATCGATTACTGCTTACGGCCCTATTCAAAAGGACGTCCTCGACGGCATTCTTTGAACTAATAAATTCTTTTATGTCATAATAAATAAATGAGGTCATTTTTATCCGCGATATCCCTGTTTTTTCTGTTTTCCACATCTGTTTTTGGCCAGGCAACCCCTGCTGAAAAGGTTTCTGAGCCTTCATATGAGTCGCATTATCACTATATCCTTGGCTACCAGGCGTCCCTTTCCAATGATTGGGAAGAGGCCCTCAAGAATTATAATAAGGCGCTGGAATTTGACCCACGGTCAATTTACCTGAAAACCCAGATTGCCTATGCATTCTACCATTTGGGAAAAGCATCCGAAGCAGTTGCTCTCCTTGAAGAAATATTGAAAGAAAACCCTGATGACATATACACCCTTCGTCTTGCTGGTGAACTTTATAAAAGCCAGAGAAGGCTTCAAGAGGCTATAACAATCTATCAGAGAATTGTAAAGATTGATCCCGGGAACAATAACGCTGTTTTTATTCTCGGAGGACTCTATTATTATAACAATGAAGTTGATACCTCTGTTGAAATCCTTGAAAACCTCCTTAAAAAGGAACCAGAGGCTTTTCAGGCCCTTGAACTTCTTGGGGCCATTTATATGGACAGGAAGGAATATGAAAAAGCAGCAGTATACCTGCAAAAGGCGGTTGTTGTTAACCCGGATCTTGAGGGTGCATATTTCAAGCTCGGAGTGTTAAGTGAAATCAGGGATGATCTGGCAGGGGCATTGGAGAATTATGACAAGGCACTTTCCCTCAATCCCCATAATTCCGATGCCAGGGAAAGGATTGTTGAGGTCTACCTGAAAATGAAAGACAGCGGCAAGGCATTGGAGGCATTAAAGGCCCTAAGCAGACAGAACCCGGCGAATGCTGAGATACATGTCAGGACAGGCATGCTCTATTTTTCGGAAAAACAGTATGATAGCGCTCTTAAGGAGTTAAGGACTGCGGTGGAGGAATCACCGGAAAGCATTAGAGTCCGTTATTACCTTGCCCTTGTCCTGGAAGAAATGGGAATGCATGACGAAGCAGTCGTTGAGCTGAAAAAGATACTGGAGAAAGACCCCAAGAATATCAATGCATTCCTGCATCTTGCGTATATTTATTCAAAGATGCAAAGGGATGAAGATGCCATAAAGTTATATGAGGAGATACTTGAGTTTGAAAAAGAAAACCCTGAAATTTACCTGTATCTGGCTAATACACATGTGAAGCTCCGGGATTATGCTAAGGCGGAATCAGTCCTTACCAGCGCGCTTTTAAAGTTCGGAGCAAATGACGCATTGCATTTCAATCTTGCTGTTGTATATGAAAAGACCGGCAGATTTGACGCTATGGTGGATGAGTTGAAGAGGGCCATTGAAATCAATCCCAAAAATGCGGACGCGCTAAACTATCTTGGGTATTCATATGCTGACAAAAATATCAGGCTTTCGGAGGCTTACGAACTCGTTGCCCGTGCGCTTGAGATTAAGCCTGATGACGGTTATATCATTGACAGCCTTGGCTGGGTGTATTACAGACAGGGGAAATACGATCTGGCCCTTCAAAACCTCAGGAAGGCCGCTGAGCTAACTAAAGACGACCCTGTAGTTTTGGAGCATCTTGGCGATGTACACAAGGAACTCGGTGAATCTGAGAGGGCAATTGAATACTGGGAGAAGGCCTTGCCGTTTTCGGCAAAAGAAGAAGGCTTGAAAGATAGGGTTGAGCAGAAGATCCAAGGCTTGAAATCTATTATGCTGAAATGATCCTGACCTCTGTATATTGTCTGAACTCTCTTATAAAATGAAAATTTCGCTTAAGGCCCCTGCAAAAATAAACTGGTTTCTGTCTGTTTTAAATAAAAGGGAGGACGGCTATCACAATATTATCAGTCCCATGCAGTGCGTGGACCTTTTCGACACGCTCTCCTTTGAAGAAGCTGAAGAGCTACGCGTGCTGTCTGACCTGGATATCCCTGCAGAGATGAACCTCGTCCACAAGGCAGCAGTTTTGCTCAAAAAGGTTTCCTTGCATAAGTCCGGTGCAATGATTGAACTGAAGAAGAATATTCCGGTTGCTGCAGGACTCGGGGGGGGTAGCAGTGACGCAGCATATACTCTCATCGGCCTCAACAGGCTGTGGGGGCTGAACTTTGACAAGGGTGTCCTCATGAGGCTTGCCGCTGAGCTCGGGTCTGATGTGCCTTTTTTTCTAGCAGGACCGCTTGCGCTTATTGAAGGACGCGGCGAAAGAGTGACGGAACTAAGTACGGAAGGGTCAATGATTATCCTGCTGGTAAAGCCTGAAATAGCAGTTTCCACTTCCTGGGCGTACAATTTGTTTGAAACAAGGTTGACAAAAAAACCTGTTGATATTAAACTTTTCTGTCAAGCTCTTGTCAGAAAAAACTTTGCTTTTTTGCGCGATACTGTATTTAATGACCTGGAA
>JAGSYM010000103.1 GCA_018262395.1 Nitrospirota bacterium
TCACCAATAGTCTGTCATTGTCGTGAATGGTATTATGGTCGGTGCCTTCGATAATTGTCCTCTTCGTGTATAATACCAGCGAAAAATGGAAGACATCATCAAAATAAAAATACCTGCCTTTGAAGGGCCGTTTGATCTTCTTCTCCATCTTATCAGGGAAAACAAGATCGATATTTATGACATCCCTATATCGTTGATTACGAGCCAGTATCTTGAGTATATCGAAATCATGAAGGAACTGAATCTTGAAATAGCCGGTGATTTTCTCGTCATGGCTGCGACGCTGATACAGATTAAATCACGTATGCTTCTGCCTCCGGATGAAGAGACGCCTTCGGAGGAACAGGAAGATCCCCGGCGTGAACTTGTCGAGAGGCTCCTTGAATACCAGAGATATAAGGAAGCTGCAGTCGACTTCAGGACGAAAGAGGATGAATGGCTTAAAGTATTCCGCAGGGAACCGTTATCGGATGAAGAAGAAGGTGAACTCTATCTTTTTGATCTCAGTCTTTTCGATCTGCTCGATGCATTCAGGAAGATCCTTGACAAGGCACCACCGGAGATTGTATCCATTACAAAAGAGACTCTTACGGTCAAGAACAGGATGTCAATGATCATGGAGATCATCGAGGAACACGAAACGGTGAGATTTGAAGACCTTTTCAGAGAGGGAATAACGAGGATCTACCTCATCGTAACCTTCGTTGCGCTGCTCGAACTCATCAGGCTGGGTCTGGCGAGGGCTTACCAGGAAAAGGAATTTGGGAATATCTGGGTAATAAACCCGGCCAAGCAATCAGCAACGCTCAACCATCCGTTATAGCCTTTTCTCATAGATCCTGTATTTTTTGTATAACCGTCCACCTATCATCCCGATAACCCGCTGAACCGGAAGATTGTCCTCAAGTATCCAGGAGAATTCGACTCTCTTATATCCTCCCCGTTTCACCCCTTTGAACGCTTCCCGTAAGAGAAGGGCGTCTATGCCTTTATTCCTGTATTCGTTCTTGATGCCGAGAAGAATCACGCGCAGGTCTTTAATCTTTTTTGTATAGTAGAAGGCTTTGAGGATGCTTATTGGATTCATTCTCCCCTTCATGTGTTTCAGGACAAGATTAAAGTCCGGCAATATTCCCATAAAGCCCACCGGTTCGTCGTTTTTTTCCGCTATCACGGTAAGGTCAGGCACGACAACCGGTTTAAGGTTATTACTGAGATAGAGAAGTTCCTCATCGGTCAGTGGGATGAAGCCCCAGTTTTTCTCCCATGCTGAATTGTAGACATCTTTAAAGATAATCATATCATGATCAAAATGCTTTTTATTCACCGGTCTTACCGTAACTCCGGTCTTTGCTACAATATCGGCGACACGAAGAAGTTTTGCTGGGAGTTCGTCCTGAATGTCGAAGATATAGGCATAGAGGTCCTTTGCTTTCCGGAATCCGTATCTCTCCATCAGGTCGGCATAGTAAGGTGGATTGTACGGTGTCATCACGAGAGGACGGTTGTGAAATCCGTCTATCAGCAGGCCGCACTCATCGTTTGTTGAAAAACTCATCGGTCCCCGCATGATGTCCATGCCTTCTCTCCTGAGCACAACCGAAACCCTGTCAAGAAGGGCTGATGCTGCTTCATGGTCATCAACAGATTCAAAGAAACCGAAAAATCCAGCATTTTCTTTATGAAATTCTATATGTCTCTTGTTGATGATAGAAACCACTCTCCCACATATGTCGCCGTTCTTTTTTGCAACGAAGTATCTGACACGGGCGTGGTGAAAGAAAGGATTTTTTTGAGAAAAATGCTTCTGCATCTCACGTATCAACGGAGGAACATAGAAAGGGTCGCGCTGATAAAGCATGAGGGGGAATCTGATAAAATCATTGAGGTCTCTTTTTGATGTAACCTCAATGACTTCTGTCATGCGATAAGGCCTGTCTTCCTTCCGACCTTCTCAAACGCACGGAGCACAATTTCAAGATGCTCGTCTGTATGGGTTGCCATATAACTGGTACGGATGAGCGCCATCCCGGCAGGAACAGCTGGAGTCACGGCCACATTTGCGAATACGCCTTCGTCCTGCAGCATCATGGCCATCATGAAGGCCCTTTCATTCTCGCCGACAATTATAGGGATAATTGGTGTCTGACTGTGTCCGGTCTGGAAACCAAGAGATTTGAAGCCGGTCAGCATCTTCTCGGTATTTTTCCACAACTGTTCTCTTCTTTCCGGTTCGCTCTCTATGATATCAATGGCAGCGCTTACCGAAGCAACTGATGCCGGTGGCGGACTTGCACTGAATATGAGGGGACGTGCAGAGTGCTTGATAAAGTGGATGACGTCTGCTGAACCGGAAATAAAACCACCGATTGAGGCGAGTGACTTGCTGTACGTTCCCATGATGAGATCAACTTTATTTTCAAGGCCAAAATGTTCTGCCGTGCCCCGGCCATTCTTCCCGAGAACTCCTATGCCATGTGCATCGTCGATCATCAGTCGTGCACCGTATTTCTTTGAGAGGCTGACGATCTCGGGCATTGGTGCGATATCGCCCTCCATGCTGAAAACACCATCAACAATTACCAGTTTGTCCCTGTCTTCATTCTCCCTGAGAACTCTTTCGAGATCAGTCATATCATTATGCTTATACTTCCGTATCTCTCCGAAGGAGAGTCTGCACCCGTCAATAATGCTCGCATGGTCCATCTTGTCAATGATGACGAGGTCATTTTTTCCTACAAGGGCAGAAATAACGCCCAGATTGACCTGAAAACCTGTTGAAAAGATAAGGGCTGCATCTTTTCGCATAAACCGTGCAAGTTTTTCCTCAAGTTTTACATGGATATCAAGGGTGCCGTTCAGAAAACGCGAGCCGGCACAGCCTGTCCCATATTTTCTGATAGCTTCAATTGCAGCTTCTTTTACTTTGGGGTGATTGGTAAGACCGAGATAATTGTTCGAACCGACCATAATCAGTCTGCGTCCGTTCATGGTAATCTCAGGATCCTGAGCGCTTTCGATGGTCCTGAAATACGGGTAGAGGCCGTGGGAAATGAGAATCTTGGCCTTATTGAATTTAAAACACTTACCGAATATGTCTGTTGATTTTTTTACAGCCATCTCTGAACCCTGTACCAATCCGCTGTCCATCGTATCCCTTCTTTCATGCCCACCTTCGGTACAAATCCGATTTCTTCCCGGGCCTTTCCGGCATCACATATCCAGTGCGTATGTCTGAAGTCTTTTATCCGGTCCCTGTTGATGATCCCCTTTTTATTGATCTTTTCGCCTATCGCTGCAAAAAAGGGCATAACGAACTTCGGAACTTTCACAGGCCTCGCTTTCACATGCAGCACGGAGGAGATTTCCGTGGCTATCTCATCGCCTGTATAGATATTTCCATCAGACATGAAATATAGTTTACCGATTGCTTTGCTGTTTTCCGCAGATAACAGTATACCCTGTACAAGATCGTCAACATACAACAAAGAATAATAACATTTTCCAAGATCAAAGAAGAACCCCTTTTTCATCATCTGGAACATGACGAGCATGTCCTTATCCCGTGGACCATAGACTGCAGGAGGTCTCAGAATGGTAACCGGTAAACTATCCCGATATTTGAGGACAGCCCGTTCCCCTTCAAGCTTACTCTTTCCATAGTCTGAAACGGGTGAAGGGAGAGCGTCTTCGCGGAGCGGAGTTCCGTTTTTGCTTGGACCAACTGCTGCAAGACTACTCAGATAGACGAATCGCTTCACCAATGGGTTTCTCTCTGAAACAGCCTTCAGGAGGTTTTCTGTACCAAGGGAATTGACAGAGAAAAAGTCATCCGGCGAACAGGTTTTCGTCAATCCGGCAAGGTGAAAGATATAATCGAAATCATCCGGAATTTCAAGGAGCGATTCCCTGACCGTACAGTCTCCCTTAACGGCGGTGATGTTGAGGTTCTCAAGCCATGTGTGACGGGAAGTCTGCCGTGACAGATAGGTAACGTCATACTTCCGCCTGATGAGCTCCTCACATAAGTGGCTTCCTATGAATCCGGTAGCCCCTGTTACAAGAGCCTTCATATAACTGCTTAATGGCTCATTGCCTCAAGACGTGCTATGCGCTCCTCGATGGGGGGGTGGGTACTGAAGAGTTTCAGGATTCCGCCACCTGTTAATGGATTGACAATAAACATGTGAGACGTTGCAGGGTTCGCGTGCATGGGTATTTTCTGTGATGCCATGTGGAGCTTCCTCAACGCGCCTGAAAGGTAGCGGGGATTTCCTGCGATCTCTGCTCCGCCTGAATCTGCAGCATATTCCCTTGACCGTGAAATGGCCATCTGTATGATCATGGCAGCGAGCGGTCCGACGATCATCATAACGAAGGCAGCAATCGGGCTTCCGCCTTCGTCATCATCTCCCCTGTGGCCGCCGAAAATCATCGCCCACTGGGCCATTTGTGCAAGATAGCTGATTGCACCTGCGATCGTAGCGGTAATTGTACTGATGAGAATGTCCCTGTTCTTGATATGGGAGAGTTCGTGGCCGATAACACCCTGAAGCTCCTCACGGGTCAATATGCGCATGATCCCGGCTGTAACGGCAACTGCAGCATGCTGTGGATTTCTCCCGGTTGCAAATGCATTCGGCTGCTCCTGATCCATGATATATACCTTCGGCATCGGCATTCCGGCCTTCTGAACAAGACTTCTGACGATGCTGAACAGATCGGGAGCTTCTGCTTCGGTGACCTGTTTTGCCCCGTACATTTTGAGGACGATTTTGTCACTGAACCAGTATGAAATGAAATTGATTCCCAGGGCAAAGATCAATGCTATCGTCATGCCCTGCTTGCCGCCCAATGCGCCGCCTGCCCAGACAAGCACAAGGGTTAATGTGACGAGCAAAAAAAGTGTTTTTATATTGTTCATTTGTATTACCTCCTTCAGCTACATATATATCTCATTTATGCTATCTGAAAAAAAATGAAAGATGCAAGTGGCTATTTTGATCCGTACGAGTGGAGCCCGGAAAGCAACATATTGACCCCGAGATAGGTAAAGATAACAGCCATGAACCCGATGACCGCAACGATCGCAACTTTTTTCCCTCTCCACCCCCGTATCATCCTGCCGTGAAGATAAAAGGCATAAATGAACCA
>JAGSYM010000004.1 GCA_018262395.1 Nitrospirota bacterium
GAAAAAGGCAAGGATATCGATAAGAGAATCTGCCCTATGAAGATACGGGAGATCTCCTGCGCGGCATGTCCGGAATGTGCCCTGCTGAGCGGATGGGGAGGCGCAGGCGCTTACAGTGACGGCAAACTGAACCTCTCCCCCCACATAGGCGGATCTCTTGGCAAATATATCAGCATTGATTCCCTTGAGTCGATGATAACGAATGCAGATGCGACCTACATAACTTTCGGGGCCCCTGATAAATTATACGGGACAAATGAAAACGAGATAGCGACCATATCAAGGCTTGCCGCAGAACATAACCTGAGGTTCATTCCTTCAAGAATCAGACATATCGGCACCGACAGGTGCAGAGCAGTACTCACGAAAATTAAGAACTCTCTGGAGAGATTTGTGGATATCCTCTTCAACGCTGAGGCTGAGCATGTTCTCACATCGAAAAAAAAGGTGAACGGAGTACGGCTGAAAAATGGCGAGAAATTCTCTGCAGATTTTGTGATCCTTGCTCCGGGGCGTGAGGGCTCCAGATGGCTTGAACGGGAAGCAAAACGCCTGCACCTCACACTCCTGCAAAATCCTGTCGATATCGGAGTAAGGGTTGAGATACCAGCCTCCGTATTTGAACCCCTTACGAATATTACGTATGAGCCAAAACTTGTCTTCCATTCAAAAACATTCAATGACAGGGTAAGGACCTTCTGTGTCAATCCCTATGGCGAAGTCGTGAAGGAATACCTCAAGGGCATATGGACAGTAAATGGCCACAGCTACGCTAACAGCAGATCAGCGAACACAAACTTTGCGCTCCTTGTCAGCACCGTTTTTACAGAACCCTTTAATGAGCCCATCCTTTACGGGAGTTATATTGCAGGACTTGCGAACCTTCTCGGCAAGGGTGTCATTGTTCAGCGTCTCGGCGACCTGAACAAAGGCAGGCGCTCAACCCGCGAGCGAATTACACAGGGTGAAGTGCAGCCGACTCTGAAAGATGCCACCCCTGGTGATCTCAGTTTTGTTTTGCCATACCGCTATCTATCGGATATCCTCGAAATGCTTGAGGCGATCGACAAAATTGCTCCGGGTGTCAATTCCGATCACACGCTACTCTATGGTGCCGAAGTCAAATTTTACTCAATGCTGCCAAAACTCACCGAATCCCTTGAGACGGAGACAGCGAACCTCTTCGCTATCGGTGACGGTGCAGGAGTCAGCAGGGGTCTCATTCAGGCCTCGGTATCGGGAACAATAGCAGCACGGGAAATAAGACGGAGACTGGAATAGAATGGACTTTGAAGCCTTAAGAAAGTTCATGGTACAAACACAGCTCATTCCGCGCGGAATCCGGGACAGGCGAGTCCTCGACGCAATGCAAAAGGTGCCCCGCCATCTCTTTGTTGATGAAGCCATGCAATTCAAGGCCTACGATGATATGGCCCTTTCTATCGGCGAAAATCAGACAATTTCCCAGCCCTACATGGTCGCGATCATGACCGAATTGCTTGAACTGAAGGGTGACGAAAAAGTACTGGAGATAGGTACCGGCTCTGGTTATCAGGCGGCAATCCTTGCAGAATTGGCAAAAGAAGTTTTCTCTGTTGAACGTATTGCCTCGCTTGCCGGTCTTGCTGAAGAACGATTGCACGCCATCGGTTATACCACTATCCATATCAAGATTGACGACGGTACGTTAGGATGGTTAGAGGAATCACCTTTTGACCGGATTATCGTCACTGCAGGTGCTCCCAAGGTCCCTGAGCCTCTGACAGGACAACTTTCGGAAAATGGTATCCTTGTCGCGCCGGTTGGCGACCGTTTCTCCCAGCAATTGGTGAAAATGCAAAAGATTAAAGGTACAATAATGGAAGAATTTCATACTCCGTGCGTTTTTGTGCCACTCATCGGGAAGCATGGATGGGAAGGCCGAGAGTAACAGATTACAAAAAAGGCCAGCGTTGAGATCATTCAAGGAAATAAAAGAGCATTACAAATTTTCATCAGATGATATCCGGCGGCTCATCAGCCTGAAACCCGTTATGGAGGAGCATTCGGATGAAGTGGCAGGGGCACTCAGTTCATGGATAATGAGCACAAAAATTGGTGCGCGACTATTGACCCAGGATATGAGGCGCCGGCATTTATTCGAGTCACAGAAAAAGTGGTTCCGGGCGCTGTTTGAAGGACAATACGATACGAAATATTATGAATGGCTTATTAACATAGGGATTGTCCATGTAAAAAACGACATCGATGCTCATTATCTGAACAGAGCAGTCAACATCGTGAGGGAAGTATGTGTGAACATACTCCATAAATCATGTGAGAATGTTGAGGAAACAATTGCAAATATTCTGGCATTCGAAAAAATTCTTGATATGAATCTCGACGTCATGACCTCCTCGTACATAGAAGAAGAGATCAGAAATTACTCTCCTGTATATCGCGTGAAGAGCATGCTGGTGGACTATTCTGAAAAATTTCTTCAGATCACAAATCTTGTTCTCATCTTTGCACTGATAGGCCTGACCGTTGGAGCAATCGGGCTCTTTGTAAGGGATGCCACAAAGCTTCTGAATGGAGATCTTGAGAGTGCAATCATATCGGCACTCGGTTCTCTCCTGATATTATGGGTTATGATCGAACTCATGAATACAGAGATATCCCATCTCAAGGGTGGCAGATTCCGGATTAGCGTATTTGTCAGTGTTGCCCTCGTTGCAGTCATACGGGAAACGATGATTGCAACGCTCAAGCATGATCAGTCAGAAATGATGATATACCTGATTGCTGCAATTCTTGTTATCGGATTTGTTTACTGGCTTGTGATCAAGGGAGAAGACCGTCAACCATGAATTGGCATAAACATATTTATAAAAAAGAGACACAGTAAATTGCATTTTCTGGTATAATGCTACTAATTTTATTAACAAGGAGGAGTAAATGACAAAAGCAGATCTCGTTGAAAAAATGGCTAAAGATGCAGACATAGCAAAAGTTGCAGCTGGTAAGGCATTGGATTCCCTTATCGATGCTGTGACAAGAACGTTGAAAAAAGGTGACAAACTTGCTCTGGTCGGGTTTGGAACTTTTTCGGTAGGGAAAAGGAAAGCCAGAACAGGCAGAAATCCTCAGACCGGTGCAGCCATAAAAATTCCTGCAAGAAAAGTTCCCAGATTCAGTGCAGGGAAAGCTCTTAAAGACGCTTTAAAATAGATATCTCTTCCTGCTCAATAAATACTGAGGCGGCAGAATAATTTTTGCCGCCTTTTCATTCGTCCCCGTAAGTGACACTATTTGGCATATCATGTCTTCATCGAAACGCCATCTATCCCTTTAACCTAAAAATATCCCTGTGCTCTGCATAGGATATGACATTTTTTTCATTCTGTCATTCCCGTTTGTCGGGAATCCATCCGGAGCACTGATTTATGTACAAGCTATTGTAAAATAATGAAAATTCTGGCAATGTCGGGATGACATCTTTGATCCCCCGCGAAGAAAGCTTTACGTGAGGCGGGGTTAATCATTTTGAATATATACAATATTTGCATGGCATGCAATGTGCTTATTATTGTCATTTAGAAAATATGTCCATTCAAATAAAACAGGAACAAAACACCGGAAAGACAAAAAATGTAAAGTGCTGGGAAGAATTTGGCTGTGCGGACACCAAATGCCCGGCATTCAAATCCCTATCCCTCAGATGCTGGCTCTATTCAGGAACCCATTGTCACGATCAGATTCAGGGAAAGTTTATCGAAAAAATGGAAATCTGCCTGAACTGCACGGTATTCCAGAAAAACATGGATACTCTATCCATGAAAAAAACCCTTGAGGTCACAAAGCATCAGTTTAACCAATTCAGACAGCTCGTTGATGAAAGAGATAAAGAAGTAGAAAAAGTCGGCATGGAGCTCTCTATCGGATTATCAGAGGTCTTCGATGCATTAAAAAAAATCGCTGCCGGCGATCCCACGATCAGGATTTCAGAATCGTCTGAAATTGAGCTTATCAGCAAGCTGAAATGTATGGTTAATTTGACTGCCCAGGAAATCGGCGAAATCGTTGATCTCTCCCACGAGTTTGCAATTGATCTCGCCGAACATTTCGATGTTCTGCACCGGGTTGCAAAAGGGGACCTCGATGTCAGGGTTACCGGCAGCTCCCACGGAGAATTATCAGAATCTCTGAAGAAGGTCACGAATGAGATGATCGAAAATATCGCGCGTGAAATCACAGAACGTAAAAAAGCAGAGCAGGAGTTGCGAACGAGTGAGGAGAGGTACCGGAGTTTTTTAAAGAATTTCCAGGGCATTGCCTTCCGGGGTACACTCGATTTTCAACCAATTTTCTTCCATGGTGCCGTAGAACAAATTACCGGGCACACGTCTGACAATTTCCTGAGCGGGCAGATACGATGGGATCAGGTTATACATCCCGTTGACATCGATCATATCCCGGGAATCAATGAACTGAAAACTATTCCAAACTATGCAGTCGCACGCGAATATCGTATCGTCCGGAAAGATGGAAAAATACGCTGGGTTCATGAAGTCATCAGGAACATTTGTGATGAATCCGGGTTGCCGGTCAAAGTTGAAGGAGCAATCTATGATATAACAGACCGAAAATTGGCACAGGAAAAAATTGTGCATATGGCTTTCCATGACGATTTGACCGGACTGCCGAACCGTCATCTGCTGAAAGACCGTCTCAACCAGGCAATGAAGTCTGCAAAGCACTACGACCGCTTCGTAGCCACACTTTTTCTGGATGTAGACAACTTTAAACGGATCAACGACACCCTTGGACACGATTCCGGTGATATGCTCTTAAGAAGCATTGCAAAACGACTGCAGGACTATATCCGGGAGAGTGACACAATAGCACGCTCTGCAAATGATGAAATAGAGTCTACCGTTGCACGTCTCGGCGGAGATGAATTTACCGTATTACTATCTGAAATCAATACGATTCAAAATGCAGCGAAAGTAGCACAACGAATTCTTGATATCATGGCACATCCGTTCATGATAGATAGCCACGAGGTATTCATCACAACAAGTATCGGCATATCCGTATATCCCAATGATGGCATTGACGCCGAAACACTTTTGAAAAACGCAGACACCGCAATGTATTATGCAAAAGACCAGGGGAAAAACAATTTCCAGTTTTACGCACAGCATATGAACATAGCAGCCTGTAAACGATTTGAAATGGAGAACAGATTGCGAAAGGCACTCGATAACAAGGAATTTCACCTGTATTACCAGCCTCAACTGGATATCCGCAGTGGGAGTGTTATCGGTGTTGAAGCATTAATACGATGGATCGATGTACAGAATAATATCTTACTTCCGGGCACGTTTATTCCGCTGGCTGAAGAAACAGGACTTATTGTTCCTATCGGTGAATGGATACTGCGCACTGCATGCTCACAAAACAAGGTATGGCAAGATGCCGGCTTCCCCCCAATGTACGTTTCGGTCAATATATCGAGTGTTCAATTCAGGCAGCCATCATTTATCAGGACAGTAGATACCGTGCTGCAGGATACCGGGTTGGATCCGCACTATCTTGAATTGGAACTGACGGAAAGCATCCTCATGGAAACAACAGAAACAGCGATTCGGACATTGGAAGACTTGAAATCCATGGGGGTACGGATCTCCATCGACGATTTCGGCACCGGGTATTCCTCACTAAGTTATCTGAAACGGTTTCCGATTGATACGCTCAAGATCGACCGCTCCTTTGTCCGGGATGTCACATCAGATCCTGATGACAAGGCTATCATAAATGCAATCATTGCTTTGGCCCGAAGTCTTAACCTCAAAGTTATTGCTGAAGGTGTTGAGACCATCCAGCAGCTTGTATGCCTGCACGAGCAGGGAAGTGATGGAATGCAAGGGTTTTTATTCAGTCCCCCGTTACCGATAGACTCATTGACCCAACTTCTGAAAGAGGGAAAGAATCTGAAGACATGGTGGGTACTCTCCTAACGCACCCTGTCAGCAATGTCACAATTTTAAGAGTGTCAATCCGGTTTCCTGATCAAGTTCTCTTCTCGCATCTATCCCCTGTATCTCAAAAATAATCACTTCAAGGACAAGAAACGTCTCTGACACACCGCGCAAACAGCCCACCTTGACCACATCCTTCTTCCCGAAGGAACCGTGGAAATGGATCTTCGGTTCATTTTCCTGCCAGAATATCGTCCCAACACCAATAGCCTCAGTGCTCTCTTGAATATCCCTCCATACCGGCTTTGGCGGGAGGGTCTCTTCCTCAGGACCGACCACGATGCTCCCCTTCTTGATCCCGCCGATCAGATTGAATACTGCATTTCGTATATTCTCCTTTTTGGCAATTGCTCCGATGTTCTCAAGGATATCCTCCCTGTCTTCGAATCTCGCGACTATGACCCTACCGACCTGTCCTACCTGATATTTCATACTCCCTCCTGCTTATTCATCTTACCTGCAATATTCATAGAATTGACGGCAGATATGGTATTTGAGCGGGTTTGAAGACTGTCGAAGACAGAATTCACCTCGGAGGTCGATTCGACCGAGAATAAGCGAAAATACTGTATCTGCTGGCATACATAAAATGTATGAATAAAGCAGGCAAATAATGTATTCCGAGTAAAGAATATCATATAAGTTTTCTCGATCCCGTTCAAGAAGGATTTACCATATCTGACATCTTCCCTGCTGCACTGCATGAATTTATCATTAATTCAGTGCTATTATATCCACATTTCGTGAGCTGCATAGCAGGAAACTCCTTTTTCTGCGGAGACAAGCAGGCTTTGTGATCAGAAAGGAACTTCTTTATGAAACATATTACTTGGAATCTTGCCCATCTCTTTGATAGTGACGAAGACCCTCGCATAGCAAAGAAGAGAAAAATCGTTGAGCAAAAGAGTTATGCATTCATCAAAACGTGGAAGAGTCGTACGGATTATCTCGGAGACCCTGCATTCCTCAAGAAGGCTTTGGATGAATACGAGGAATGGAGAAAATCTTATGGCAGCGAAGGTGATGAAGGGTATTATTTCTGGCTCAGGACATCCCAGGACCAGAATAATCCGGCGCTCAAAGCGAAGTTTAACCTGATTGAACAGTTCAGTAAAAAGATTCAGAATGATATCCAGTTTTTCCACCTCCGGATAGCCAAAATTGATGAGAAACTGCAGAAAAAATTCATTCTGTATCCAGGCCTGAAAGAATACAGGCACTTCATCGAACGGCTGTTTGCAGAATCGAAATACCTTCTCAGTGAACCTGAAGAAAAAATCATGAATCTCAAGTCACCGAGTTCCTATGCAAATTGGGTGAAGATGACGTCCGGTTTTCTTGCAAAGGAGGAACGGTCCATCATCTCTGAAAAGGGAGAGAGAGGAATGAAACCCTTTTCAGAGATTGCGAGCCTCATGAACAGCAAGAAGAAGGTGGTGCGGGATACGGCCGCAAAGGCATTCAATGATATTGTGAAAAAACATGTCGACGTTGCCGAGGCAGAGATCAATTCCATCCTTGCAAATAAAAAAGTGGATGATGAACTCCGCGGTCTCTCACGACCCGATCTCGCCCGTCATATCAGTGATGATATAGACTCGGAAATTGTGGACACCCTGCTCAAAACAGTCTCTGATAGATTCGACATCCCATCCAGATTTTACACCCTCAAGGCGCGTCTCCTGAGAGTCAGGAAATTGCGATACCATGAGCGAAATGTTGAATACGGTACGATCAGCAGAAAATATTCGTATCAGGATTCTTTGAAACTCATTATGAAGGTTTTCAAAAATCTTGATCAGACGTTTGCGGATATTCTTGATAGATTTATACAGAACGGACAGTTCGATGTCTATCCGAGAAAGGGGAAATCGGGCGGAGCGTTCTGCGCTCATAACCTGATATCTCAGCCCACCTATATCCTCCTGAACCATACAGACAGACTGAACGATGTCCTGACACTTGCTCACGAACTTGGTCACGGGATCAATAACGAACTGATCAGGAAAACCCAGAATTCCCTGAATTTTGGTACACCCATATCAACTGCTGAGGTTGCCAGTACCTTCATGGAAGATTTTGTTCTCCAGGAGATAGTGAGAAAGGCTGACGACGATCTCCGGCTCTCGATCATGATGATGAGACTGAATGACGAAGTATCCACGATTTTCAGGCAGGTGGCATGCTACAGATTCGAGCAGGAACTGCATCATCAGTTCGGGCAGAAAGGGTACCTGTCGAAGGAAGAAATTGGTAAGCTCTTCCAGAAGCATATGGCATCCTATATGGGTGATTCTGTGGAGCAATCGCCCGACTCGGAGAACTGGTGGGTGTACTGGGGCCACATCAGGAGTTTTTTCTATGTGTATTCCTATGCGAGTGGACTTTTGATCTCAAAATCCCTGCAGAACTCCGTAAAAAAAGAGCCTCGTTTCATCGAAAAGGTCAAGGAATTTTTATCAGCAGGATTATCCGATTCCCCCAAAAATATTTTCCTGAGGCTTGGGATAAATATCACTGATAAAGGATTCTGGAATAAGGGCATTGAAGAAGTCGAAACCCTTTTAAGCGAAACAATTCATTTGGCTGTTAAACTCGGAAAAATCAGATAGGAAAGACAGAGCATGAAAATAGCCTTTTTTGACTGTTTCTCCGGAATCAGCGGCGACATGTGCCTTGGTGCCATCGTTGATGCAGGCATACCGTTAAAGGAATTGGAAAAGGAACTCCAAAAAATCTCTGTGACCGGCTATCGACTCTCCATGAAAAAGGTGGACCGCGGTCACCTCAAAGCATGCAAAGTGGCTGTTGAGGTAAAAGCAGGGCTCGAAGTTCAGGATAGGAGAACGTGGATGGATGTCCGGAAAATCATTCAGGCTTCTGCTCTTCCTCAGGATATAAAGCAGAAAGGACTTTCGGTGTTCAAAACGATATTCGAGGCTGAAGCAAAAGTCCACGGTGGGACGTTTCAGACAGTTCATCTCCACGAACTTGGAGCCATTGACTGCATGATCGATGTTTTCGGAACAATTATCGGATTGAATCTGCTCGGAGTGAAAAGGATTCTTTCATCTCCCGTAAATCTTGGAAGCGGCTTTGTAAAAACCAAGACAGGTATGCTTCCTGTACCCGCACCTGCAACTGCAGAAATACTGAAGAACGTTCCTGTGTATTCTCACTGCGTTCATACGGAACTGACCACGCCGACCGGTGCGGCACTCATTAAAGGACTGTCATCCGGTCAGGGAGATATGCCTGTTATGGATGTCGAAAAGATTGGTATCGGTGCAGGTAACAGGGATATCGTGCACTGGCCGAACGTCCTGCGCATTTTTATCGGAACTTCCGATTCCCCCGACAAGACTGCAACCCCTGACGAGAAGGTGATTGTCATCGAAACGAATATCGATGACATGAACCCTCAAGTTTTTGAACATGTCATCGCAATGCTGTACAAGGCCGGTGCCCTCGATGTCTATCTCACCCAGGTTATCATGAAGAAAGGGAGACCGGGAGTCAAGCTGACAGCACTCTGTGATGAATCGCGGAAAGAGGCACTCATGAAAATTATTCTGCGTGAGACCAGTTCAATCGGACTGAGGTATTATGAGACTCGAAGGAGTGTCATGCAACGGGAGATAAAAACAGTAAACACAAAATTCGGCACGGTCCGAGTGAAGGTTGCAAGACTCGGGGGGAAAATAATCAAAGCTGCTCCGGAATATGAGGACTGCAGGAAAATTGCCCGCCAAAACAACATCCCCCTCATCGAGGTTATGAAAAATATAACGAATAAAAAAAGCCCGTGACCTGAACGTATCGGGTCACGGGCTGCATCCTGTATGACATAACCTCCTTTATTTATGGACTTTAAGACCGGTATCCCATTTCGTATTCTCTTTCATCAATTCCTTTAATTCATCATACATTTTGGTAATTCCTATTTTACAGGAGACGCAAATGCCGTCTTTCTGATAGGTATCATTGTCGCACTGCGTGCATTTTTTACCCTTCATCTTTTCGATCACCACCTTTTCTTATTTTCTGTTTTCTGCTCCCTGTCCATGCACCATTATTTCGCCGATAATGTTATATAGACGGCTGAGCCTTTTCTGAATACGAGGATGAGGTTATCCTTATCCGGAGGTATTCCGGAAACAATCTCCTCGTAATCCTTTATGCTGCCTATTTTCTGCCTGTTGATTTCCATAATGATATCATTCTTCATCAACGCACCTCCCGCCGGGCTATCCTCGTCAACATCAGTTATAAGAACGCCGGCGACACGCTTCGGGATGGCAAGACTTTCTTTCAACTGCGGCGTCAGGCTCTGGACAGAGACACCTTTGAACTGATTCTCAAACAACTGGGACTGTGCATGAATTTCAGATGGCATTTCAGCAATCTTCACCTTAACCGCCTTTATCTTCCCGTCTCTGATAAGTTTCAGCGTCACTTCCTTGCCAGGATCTGCATCAGCCACCATATTCCTGAGATGCGTTACATCCTTTACTGCCTTCCCTTCGAATTCCGTGATGACGTCTCCTCTTTGAATATCCGCCTTTTCTGCAGGGCTGTCTTCAACGACGTCTCCGACCAGAGCTCCAGTGTCATCGCTGAGGTTAAATTGCTTCACCAGATCGTTCGTCAATGGCTGAATGGAAACCCCGAGCCATCCCCTGACAACCTTCCCCTTATTGATGAGGCTTTCCATCACAGCCTTTGCCATAGCGCTCGGTATTGCAAATCCGATCCCCTGGTAACCGCCTGATGTGCTGAATATGGCCGTATTAATGCCGATAAGCTCCCCTCTGATATTTACCAGTGCACCGCCTGAATTGCCGGGATTAATGGCGGCATCAGTCTGTATAAAATCCTCATAGTCTGCGATGCCCACGTTTGCCCTTCCCGTTGCGCTTACTATGCCTGTAGTAACAGTCTGACTCAGTCCAAACGGATTCCCGATTGCAAAAACGGTTTCACCAATTTTCAGGTTGTCGGAGTCCCCAAGCTGAAGAACCGGCAGATTATCCGAGTCGATCTTTATGACCGCAAGGTCTGTTTTCTGGTCTGTTCCTATAACAGTTCCCTTAAATTCCCTTTTGTCGGCCAATGTCACTTTAATCTCATCAGCGCCCCTGATGACATGGTTGTTTGTGAGGATATACCCATTCTTATCAACGATAACCCCTGAACCAAGACCTGACCTCTTGTGTTCCCTCGGCTTGTCATAGTTTCTGAATTCATCACCAAAAAATCGTTTAAAAAAAGGCTCATTGAAAAATGGAGCCTGTTTCTCAGCCGCTTTTACCGTTTTGACTGACGCTATATTTACCACAGAGGGCTTCACGGCGGAGACGACTTCAGACATCGCCTGATTCGTTTTCGAAAGGATATCGATAGCTTCCTTCGAAATCTTTGCATCTTCTGCATAACTAATCTGCTGAAAAACGAATGTCGATGCAATCGTGAGACCGGCGACCAGTCCTACTATGGTAAAAACTGCTGCAAGAACCGGCTTGCTTTTCAAAAATATCATACGCGTATTTTTGGTTACCTCCTCATTTTTATTTGACTTTAGCGTACAGGATTTTTATGAAGAAATTGCGAAGAGACTGTGAAAATTTGATGAAGACAGGTGAAGGCCTGACGGAAACAGCCAGGCCATCACGAACAACCGCTACTGATTTGAGAGCGTTATGTACAGGGAAGAACCCCCTCTATATATAAGGAGCAGGATATCCTTATCCTGTTTTATCGTTGAAACCACCTTTTCATAGTCACTGACGCTGGTAATCCTCTGCCGGTTTATTTCCTGCAAGATGTCCCCCCGCATGAGAAGCAGTGCAGCAGGACTCTCTTCCTCGACATCGGTCACCACAACCCCCTTTATCTTCTTCGGGAGATTCAGTTTGCTAAACACTTCCGTCGTCAGATCCTGGACAGACACCCCATTCAGCAGGTTATCATATTCGCCTTTTGAAGGTTTCTGCATATCGGCAGGAACGTCACCGATAGTAACTTTCATGATCTCCTTCGCATTCTCTCTGATTATTTTCATCTCGACAGTCTGTCCCGGTTCGGTATTGGCAACCATATTTCTGATCTGATTCGGTTCTTCGATCCTCTTGCCCTCAAATTCGATAATGATATCCCCACGCTGGAGTCCGGCCTTCTCCGCAGGGCCTCCTTCAACAACATCTCCGACAAGTACGCCCTTGTCCTCTTTCAATGCGAATTGCTTCGCGAGCTCCGGGGTCAAGTTCTGTATTGTCACCCCCATCCACCCACGTATAACTTTGCCTTTGTTAATAAGACTGTTCATGACAGATTTTGCCATACTTGTGGGAATAGCAAACCCGATACCCTGATAGCCTCCGCTTGTACTGAAGATTGCGCTATTGATACCGACGAGTTCTCCCCGAACATTCACCAGTGCCCCGCCGGAATTACCGGGATTTATCGCTGCATCCGTCTGGATGAAATCCTCATAATCAGCTATGCCGACATTTGCCCTCCCGACAGCACTGACAATACCCATCGTTACCGTCTGGCTCAATCCGTAAGGGCTCCCGATTGCAAGCACAGTCTCCCCGACCCGTAAACGGTCGGAATCGCCCCACTTTATCGTTGGAAGATTATCGGCTTCTATTTTAATAATCCCGATATCTGTCATGGCGTCAATGCCGATGATTTTCCCTTTGAACTCCCGTTTATCAGACAGGGTAACCTTTATTTCATCAGCACCCTGAATAACATGATTCGCGGTCAGGATAAATCCCTTTCGGTCAACAATAACTCCTGAACCGAGACTTGCAGTCTTCCGCTCTTTCGGAGTTCTGAACTGGTCTCCAAAGAACCTTCTGAAAAAAGGATCATCGAAGAAAGGGTGACCCCCCCCTTGCATCTTTACTGTTCTCATCGTTGAGATGTTCACGACAGCAGGTCTCACGGCTTCAGCAATTTCGGCAGTTGCCTGTCCAATCCTGGACAGAACATCAGATGTGTGAGGGGATATCTTTGAAT
>JAGSYM010000104.1 GCA_018262395.1 Nitrospirota bacterium
CATATCCCCATGAAATCCTCCACACATGGTGGGGAAACAGTGTTTTCCCAGACTATGAACAGGGTAACTGGGCAGAGGGATTGACAGCGTATCTTTCTGATCACCTCACTGCAGAGCAGCAGGGAGGAGGCGCAGATTACCGCCAGAATGCTCTTCAGAAGTACACCGATTATGTATCAGGTGGAAAAGACTTTCCGCTCACTGCATTCCGTTCGCGTCACAGTTCATCTTCAGAGGCGATTGGGTATGGCAAATCCCTCATGTTTTTTCACATGCTCCGTCTTGAATTAGGCGATGAGGTTTTTATCAGGGGCCTGCAGGATTTTTACCGGAAAAACCGGTTTCACTACGCAACATTTGATGATCTCAGGAAAAGTTTTGAAGATGTCACGGGGAACAATTTACGAAACAGATTCGAACAGTGGATAACAAAGCCAGGGGCACCGCAATTGAAGATAATCAATGTTCAGGCCGTTGCTGAGAATGACGGATATCTTCTGACCGCATCAGTTGAACAGGCGCAGGGGGGACAGCCGTATCATTTTCTCCTGCCTGTGGCGGTAACCATGGAAGGCCGTGAACAGGCCTATCAGACTGCTCTTGTTATTGATAGAGAACGTTTCGAGATGAAACTCGCGCTTCCTGCAAGACCCGTGAGGATTGATTTTGATCCTGAATTTGATGTCTTCCGAAGGCTTGACCGTCATGAGATTCCCCCGGCATTAACGCAGGTCCTTGGAGCAAGAAACCTGCTTTTCATTCTTCCTTCTTCCGCGGAACCACATGTTATTCGGGCTTATCGCAGTTTTGCCGACGCGCTGGGCAGTGCAGGTCCTGATCAGGTAGAAATAAAGCTTGACAATGAAATATCACACCTTCCGTCTGATAGAGTCATTTGTATTCTTGATAAGAGCAACCGCTATTCCCCCCAGGTTATGAGTGCTCTGACAAAATACGGAATCAATTTGAATCCTACAAGCGTGCGGATTGGAAACACTGCTATACCGTTCGGGAATCATTCGATTGTTTTGACCGGAAGGAACCCTGAAAATCAGGATATGGCATTGCTCTTTATCACCGCTGACAGCCCTGAAGCGCTGAAAGGGTTGAGCAGGAAACTGCCCCATTATCACAAATACAGTTACCTTGCCTTCAGAGGAGATGAACCGGAGAATATCGCGAAAGGAAGATGGCCGGTGACAGATTCCCCGATGACTGTTTTTTTAGAGGATAAGAGGGGGATCCCCTTGAGTGTGGAGATGGGAAAACTGAATCAGCGAAAGCCCCTTGCAATTGCAGCGAACTCCTACGATTTTTATTCAGAGAAGGTGATGGAGACGACCAGGTTTCTTGCAAGCGACGAACCGCAAGGCAAGTCATTGGGTTCAAAGGATTAGATTCGGCGAAAATTTGACTTTTCTCGTAAGCTGTATCATTATTAAAACTAAATACCATCCGGGTCTGGTTCTGATCGTCGGTAAGATAGGCATGAATGAAAGCAGGCCGGATAGAAAAGGAAAGAGAGGTTTATATGAAACCAGAGGAAGGGGCAAAAAAGATCAAAGACAGAGCAATGTTTATCACATCCAAAGACACCCTTGATGGTGCTTATCCGGGGCTTGTTTTGGGAATCAATGCTGTACGGCTGGGCATGGATGCATCAATTTTTTACACCTTTATGGGACTGAACGTAATACGGAAAGGATGGGTGGAGAATGCTAAATTTCAACCTCCCGGATTCATGGTAGCCATACCAGGTATGTCTTCAATTGCCACCTGGATGATGAAGAGCAAAATAACAAAGGCGAATATCCCGGGACTTGGAGATCTCCAGGAGATGGCCCAGCTTGAAGGCGTGCAGTTTATAGCCTGCAGAATGACGGTTGACATGATGGGGTTGAAGCAGAAGGATTTTATCGATGGTGTTGTAATTCAGCCAGCAGAAGAATTCCTGAAGCTGGCTAGGGACGCCAAGATTCTTTTGTATACGTAATTCAGGCAGCCAATAAGTCTGTTAAATAAAAAAGGGGAGCCCCAAGAGCTCCCCCTTTTTTTAGCGAAAAAGAAAACCCTAAAATTTATAGGAATAACCTACCGAGAATTCCCACTGATCCATTTTTAGCTCGATCGTCTGCTGCGGGTCCAATGCATTGGGGCCCTTTACTTCTTTCGGAAATCCCCGCATAATGGCAAAATCTAATTCATGCTTATTGCCTATTTTCTTTGTTACTCCGAGGGTTGCATGGTATTCAATAACACCGGGTGCGACAATATTGAACAGCACTTGACTGTCAGAAATCGGCTGTTCACCGTATGAGAAGCCGCCTCTCCATATCCAGTCTTGACTGCTCTGCCACTGAACGCCGAACTTGAATACGGTCATGTCATCCCATCCAAAACCTGCGCCGCTGTCACTTCCGAGTAGTGTTTTACCCTGCATTAATTTGCTGGCGCTCAGAGGATTGCCAACGGAATCAACATCACTGTAATAAATCGTCTGTACATCAGCCATGAATGTGAGAGCAGGGGTTGCCTTATATGCAAGTCCAATCGTCCAGTTGGATGGGATATCAAAATCTCCCTGTTCTGCAAAGAGACCCTTATAGTCGTCGAATTCAGTCATAAAAATTCTGCTCTGATATGAAGCGCCAAGAAATAAATTTGTCAACATCTCACCCAGATACCCTATTCTCACACCATATCCAAATGAGTCATCATGCCCCTTATTTGTGAGTTTTGATGGATTGGTTGAGAAATTTCTGAAAGCCTCAAACCCCTGTGCCTCAAAAGTTTGATATGCCAGAATCGGACTGATACCAATCGCATGCTTTGGATGAAGCTTGACAGCATAGGTAGGTACCACAAACAACTGCATGAGATCAATTCCTGTTGGAGAAGAGCCGTGAAACGTATTCGTATCATAATCAGTATTCATGCCTCCATTACCATATATTGATACACCCACGGAATTCCTGTCGTTTAACATCTTATTAAATCCAAACGAAGGAATTACGAACCATTCAGAATCGCTTTCGACCGTGCCAGGCATCAGGCCAAAAGCAGGTGGCGGCGATGGAGTGCCTTTAACCTTATACTCTCTATTGGGATTAAATAAAGAGAGACCGACATCAATCCTTGAACCGACAGACACCATCCCCGCCGGGTTCATTGATGCTGACAGAGCATCCAATGGCAGCGCAACACCGGCACCAGCCAAGGCCTTGTTTTTGATACTGTAGCCGTGAGAAAAGTAGCCGTTTGTCGCTGAAGCGATGCCGGCTAATGACAATAAAAACAGTACAGCTAAACATACAACACCTGCTTTTTTCATATTACCCTCCTCCTTATTGATGCATTTTTGAAAACATTCTCATGGTCGGGGCGAGAGGATTTGACCCTTATACCCCGCCTTATAACCTTCTGTTTAATCGTACAAATTATACACTATTTTTCTTGATAGGAACAGTTCATAGAATTCTTACATTTTCTCCGGTAAAACCGCCTGCAATCGATCCAGTGCTTTACTGGAAAATGGTTTATTAAGTTTTCTTCATGAAAGAGTTGTTGCTGATATGCTAAATTTGATACATGTGCCGAATCATTGACCTGTCACTCTTATCCAATAGGCTTCGTCTTAAAGTTCTTTTTATCGGCATCTTATCTCTCCATGGATGTGCTACAACGAAAAGCGTTCATGAGGAATACCAGCCTATTCCAAGCCATCTGGAAGAACATATCGAACGAAATGAGTTTTCAGTTGCAAGAGGAGATGATGTCATTGGCCGGTTGGCATTCATCAGTCTTGAAAAGGGAGATACGTTACCGGATATTGCAAGGCACTTCAGCCTGGGAATCAATGAAGTCAGTGCAGCGAATCCAGGGGTAGATATATGGACTCCTGAGGCCGGAGAACGTATCATTTTGCCTCTGAGTTTTATCCTTCCGGACGCTCATAGAAAAGGCATCGTGATCAATTTAGCCGCAATGAGGCTTTTTCAATTTAAAGGAGATAGTGAGGCAATGGAGGTGTTGACCTACCCGGTCGGTGTCGGTACGGAAGAGCGTCCCTCGCCCACAGGTCAAATGTATGTGGAGCGCAAGGTAACCCGGCCAACCTGGCATGTGCCTGCCTCAATTGCTAAGGATCATCGAAAAAAAGGAGATCCTCTGCCCGCTACAGTTCCGCCGGGACCTCAAAATCCCCTGGGAGAATATGCGCTCTATTTAAGTAAGTCGAGTTATTTGATCCATGGCACGAATAAGCCGGCCAGCATTGGCCTTAGGGCAACCAATGGCTGCATACGACTCTATCCGGAAGATGTGAAAAAACTCTATGAGAACACTCTGGTTAAAACACCTGTGTGCATCGTTAACCAGCCATATCTCATAGGTCAATGGAATGGAGTCATTTACATGGAAGTTCATGCGCCCCCGGAAAATTTGGACACCGATGAGTTTGATAAGATATATAAAAAATTGAGAAATATTGAAAAGGAATCGGGGCGTACGCTTGACTGGAGCAAGGTTAAGAAAGTATTGGCCGAGGCCCGGGGGATTCCTGTCCCCATATTCGAGATCAGGCAAGGAATCGGAAAAGGGGTTGCGGAAACTATAGAAGTCAAACACCCGGGCAAATTATATGGCAGACCAGAAATACCGGAACTGAAAGCAGATGCGTGGTCTGTTTTAGCTGCTGACGTGCGTGACGAGACTGATGCTGTGAGGCTTGCCGCCATTATCAACCACCAGGGTCCACAAATCCCGGCAAGTGTGGTATCAAAGGACGTTAGCTACCGTGTTATCGCTGGCCCTTTCAATGGTATTACAGAGGCCAAAGATGCAATCAAACGCTTGAAAATTGATTTGGAAATAGATGGGATATTGATTGAACCCGTCAAGAAGAAAAAATCGGGAGAAGGGAGGTGATTATACGATGAAGAAGAGTCTTTTGGTGATCTCAATTATGCTTGTTTTTGGTATTGCTGTGGTGGGTTGTGCAACAAGAGGTGACCTCGAGAAAGTTCAGTCGGATCAAATGCAGACTGGTGCGAAAGCTGATCAGGCAGCGCAGGATGCGCAGA
>JAGSYM010000005.1 GCA_018262395.1 Nitrospirota bacterium
TATTTCGAATGCGACTTTGCTTTATAGCGACGTACTATCGATAGCTGTTTTATTTACAAAGGCTTAGGAGATTTGGAAAGCTTTATTACGGAATCGCTGTCGCTCATTTCGCTCATTGTCGCTCATTGTCAAGGTATCGCTCATGAAAGTATCGCTCCCCGGAAACATAGACAGACCGGACCACTCATAAACGTCATCTCAATTTTCTGTATCAAGATTTGGGCTCTGGAATTCTTTTGCCATACAATTTGAAAATGCATTATAATGGAACGTTTATGGGAGCAATAAAGCAAAAGGCGACCGGAGCAAAAAAACTGGCTTCAGCAAACGAGACTTTGCAGGAGGATAATTCAAAACATCTTATCGTATTTGCATTCCTGGCAGTATCAGTTTTTCTCGCTTATTCAAACTCACTTAACAGCCCCTGGGCCCTTGATGACACAACAGAGATCGGGCGGTCAAGCATAGAGAACAATCTCAACCTGCGACTTGGACACCGCAAAATCGCATACCTGACGTTTTTGTTCAATAAATGGATCAACCCTTCTTCTGTATTAAATTACAGAGTCGTCAATATCATTATTCATATCATTAATTCAGTCCTTGTATATTGGATTTCCCTGGTCACCCTGAGACTGCCGGCAATGAGGGAAAGATTCGGCAGATACAGCTATCCAGTTGCATTGATAACAGCCACTGCCTTTGCACTGCACCCTATCAATAACAACGCTGTTGCTTATATTGTCCAGCGCATGACATCTCTATCCGCACTCTTTGTTTTCCTAGCACTGCTTAGTTACCTGTATGGGAGGACATCCTCCAGCAAGCCTAAGGCTGTCTCCCTTTATGGTGCTGCAGCCGCTTTTATCTTCCTGGGCATATTCTCAAAAGAGAATGCAGTGATGGCCCTTCCGCTCATTCTGATATATGATTATTTCTTCATTTCCGGTTTCACCTTTAAGAGTCTTAAGCGCAGGATTGCTGTCGGACTGACTGCTGCAATCATGGTGCTTGCCGTTTCCATGCCCTTTATGGATGCCTTTAAGGTGTTTGGTGTGTTCCTGAGAATGAACCAGCAGATAACGCCATACAACTGGACAGCAGTCGATGTCTACTGGACCCCGCTTCAACATATCATGACTGAATTCAGGGTCGTAGGAAAATACATTGTCCTGCTGCTCATGCCCCTGCCGGACTTTCTTGTTCTTGACCGATGGGGCCTGCCCATTTCTTCCGGCATGACCGAGCCTTTATCGACCCTATTTTCTTTTTTGGTGATTTCAGGACTCCTGACATTTTCAGTCCTCAAAGTCAAAAAAATGCCCTTTGTTTCGTTTGGCCTGCTTTGGTATTTCATTGCTATCTCCCTTGAAAGCTTTATTGCTGTTGGTTCTGACCTGTATTTTGAACACAGGAACTATCTCCCTGTTGCAGGATTATTCCTGGGTATCACGGCACAGGCTGCTGTTTTATCCAAAGAAGCAATGTTAAAAGTGAAGACATTATGGACTGTTGTTCTGATCCTAGCTGTTTTGCTGGGCGGACTCACATTCAAAAGGAATTTTGTATGGAAGGATTCAGTAACCCTTTGGAGTGACACGGTCAGAAAAGCACCTGAGAACGTACGGGCCATGATCGCCCTTGGGAACGCGTATGTGAAGTCAGCTGACCTTGCCTCGGCCAGCATATATTACGAAAAGGCACTGAAGCTGAGTTCTCTTCATAAGCGGGCGGTGTATTTTCATGATTCAGCATATAGCCTGGGGATGGTGAGCCTGTTCATGGGAAATCTTGGGCAGGCCAAAAAGGTAATAGACCTGATGGATTCAAGGTTCGAAAAGACTTACACCACCGACATACTTAAAGGTTACTACAGTGCATTAAGCGGCGACACTGAGGCGGCCACCAGGCAGTTTAATCAGATTCTGCCCCTAGCAACAAAACTTGACCGTGTCGTCGTCTATTCGCTTCTCGGCGATACATACCGCCGCAACGGAAATGCTGCCCTTGCGCTCGAAAATTATGGAAAGGCAATTGAGCTTGACCCATCATTTTCTGAAGCGTATTATGGCATGGGTGAGGCCTATTTCAGTCTAAAAGATATAAAAAATGCCGAAGTATATATATCAAAGACATTGTCCCTTGATCCTGCAAACCCACTGGCCCTTTCACAGATGGCTGATATACTGCTCGTAAAAAAAGAGCCTGTCGAAATGGCAATGAGTTATGCTGAAAAGGCAGTATCCTCCTCCCCGACGGTTTATCAGCCTTACGCAACAATGGGATCAGTCCTGATTGCAATGGGCCGGGAGGAGGCAGCGGAGGAATATTTCAAAAAAGCACATGAAAGAGGTTTGCGAGGGTATCTGCTTCCCTATGCGAAGGCCCGGGCCTATTTTATAAAGGGCGATAAAGATAAGGCAGAGGCAATTCTAAGGGAGATTGCCAATATGGATGATGCACCTGACGAGCTGAGGAACATCATAAAAAAAGATCAGGGCAGGCTTTTGTCACGATAATGTTATTGTAGACTCCTTGCAACAAACTAAAGGGAATGCGCCCGCTATAAACTTACTCCGTTTTTTTGTTTTTGGATCTTTTTGAATTCAACAAGGATAGCGACCTCATTTTAGTGATCTATATCCGCTCAAATAAGCCATATAGGTACAGAACCTGACAAATGGTATAAAAAAGATATATCGCGTATATCCTTCTTCATGAAAAAACCTCGCATGACCCCTCAAGTCATCCAGAAACATCTTCGCCTTGTTATTTAATCCAGGACAAGCGTCTCCAAGCAGGTCAATATTGTATGCCCTTTTAAATATGCTGAAAGCCCTTCCATCATTATGTGCTCGGCGTAAAATGGCCTTCAAAGAAAAAGAATGTGTGTGATATACCGCTGCCTCGGAACAATACTTGAAGCTGTATCTGCCTTCAAGGTGAATAAACCATAAATAGTCTTCCCAGCTTGGGATCTTTTCGTCAAACCTGACCTCCTCCCACATCTTTTTCAGGAAAGCGCAATTTGCATTGGAAAACGGCACCCTTCCAGCTTTTTTTTCGTCGTCAGGGAAGTGCTTATACAAAGAAACTTCCTCAAAAGGATTAATCTCCTTTATCGGGACCTGCCTCCCGTAACAAGCATCAGCATTGCCCTCTAAAATCGGCGTAACAAGACGCGATAGCCAGTAATCATCCAAGGGGAAGCAGTGGGCGGAAAGGTTCACAATGATCCTTCCGTCGGCCTTTTCAATTCCATAATTAAGGGCGTATCCGAAGGTAAAGGACTCGGGAGATATCCGGAAAATGCGCACCGGATATTGTTGAACAATCTCCAGCGTAAGGTCGGTTGAGCCGGAGTCGACAATAATCACCTCGTACTGGATATCAATTGCCTGAGCATAGATCTTCTCAAGTGTCCGGCCTATGGATTTTTCTTCATTCTTGCAGCGAATGATTATCGAGAGGAGCATCTTATGCGATTTTCAAACCAGCTTTCTTATTGCAACGTAATTCCATGAGCGATCACCACTTACAGATACTTCAGCTTTTTCTTTCAATGCTTCATTCACATCAATCCTGTCTTCTTTGTTCCATATTATAAATTTACTCCCCTCCCGTAGGAAGTTCCATTGATGAAAACCGGTGTAATTCTCTTTCTCCGCCTCATTGCTCAAGTGAGCCATAAAAATAAAGCAATTTCGCTTCAGCACCCTTATCATCTGCATGATCCCCTCCAGAGGATCATAGCTGTGATCCAGGGCGTTTTGAACGTGTATCAAATCGAAAGACTCAGTCAGAAATTTTTCCGATAGCCGTTCTGCCTCGCAGTACTGTGTTCGTACAATCGGAGCAATGCCGTGGCGCTTCAGGAGGGCGTCATATTCATTGGCCAGAGGATCAACCGCAACTATAGTCAGCTCACAGCCAGACAGGACTTTTCCCAACATCGTGAGAGGCCCAGCTCCAACATCAAGGATAGAGCACCGCAATGTCTTGGGAAGATACTGAACCAGGTAGTCCTGAAATGGCAGCTGTGGATTCAGGCGATTCAGGAAGTCTGACTTCCAGTCCAGTCCCTGAGTGTGAAACCAATCCGTCCAGAAATCAAGCTCATGTTTCGTGCCATTATGCCACCTAGTCCTGTTCATTTTTCACAACCTCCTGATAATTTCTGCTTATCGCGGCATGATAAATGTTAACTATCTTCTCCACATGATCGTTCATCGTTTCGATTTGCGTTTCGCGAGCGCCAATGATGATCCTCTCAAGTATTTCGCGTTTTTCAAACAACAGATTTATCTTTTCCGCCAAGTCTCCTTCTTTATATGGGTCAAATACAAAACCGTTCACTCCGTCTTCAATCGACTCTGGCGCGCCGCCGAGAGAAGAACTGATAACCGGGACACCGTGCAAAAGGGCCTCTTTTATTACCAGTGGGTGGTTTTCCTCCCACACCGAGGGAAAAACGACCGCATGAACACCGGCAAGAATTTCTCTTAAAGCATCGTTCCCTTTATATGGCCCATGGAAGGAAATATCAACGTCAGGGATATCTTGTGCCAATGCTTCAAGCCTATTTTGATACACTCCATCCAATGACTTCCCGTAAAAAAGCATCTTAACATTTTGTCTTTTCTTCACATGCTTTAATTCCTTGAGGAGTATGTCAGCCCCTTTGACTGTAGTAATATTACCCAGATATGCGAGAACCAGTTTTTCATTCAACCGGGGGTTCACAATTTTTTCCTGAGGGTCGAACCCATGGGGAATATATGTGATTTCCCGAAAACCTTCGGCTTCATATCTCTTCTTTAGATGCAAGGAAGGGCTGATGACAAATGCAGGAAAGGTGAGTTGTTTTTTCATAAACCTCAATCTGAATGAATGCTCCAAGATAGCCCAGAGTTCGGGGGTGGGACGATACGCATCAGGTTCCCGTGGATCAGGATTACTTAACACCGGTCCTCTGTATAAGAATCTCTTAAGTTTCTGCTTTATTTCGGGAGACAGCCATGCTTTGATATTGAGACGTCTAAGCAGACGCGTCTGAAGCGTCCAGTTAAGCAGGGGATATTTTGGAGTTCCCGCCTGACTCGGATGAGAGGGATCATAGCAGGTGGCACAGTAAATCCCCCCCGAGGGTCCTGGACATATGTCTTCTGAAGGCCTCAGGAGCTGGCTCCTGTTACACATATACCAGTAATCGTGGAGAGTGAAAACGCTTTTGACTTTGAGTTGATGTGCAATTTCAGGCAAACGGGAGGACAGATACGCAGTATGTTGGAAATGGATTATGTCAGGCCTTTCAGAACTCACAATTTTCTCAAAAATATGATCTATCGTATGGTCCATAAAATATTCGATAAATTTAGTGCAGAACTCAGGCGGGTTATTGACCTTGATGACTTTCAAGCCTTCATAATTGATCTCCCTGACTTCATATCTCTGCTGGGTGAGGTCTCTCATGCCGGATACTACTTTTACATCCCATCCTTTTTCGAGAAGTTTTCTTGCAAGATTAAGTGTGTAGTACTCGGTGCCCCCGACGCTTTCCGGGAAAAAAGACTGCGTGACGAGCAATGCCTTCTTTCCATCACTCCTTTTCGCTGGATCGAAGGAATATCTTCCAATCCCCGAAAAAACATCAATATACATATGCGAAGCTTCCTTATATCCTTTGCTGAACCCCAGGCACTGGGAAAACCTGTAAAAGGGAATATGCAAAAGCCAGTAGAAGGGGTAACCGCGCCTTATCGAAAAAAGCGTGTCTTTTACGATGTGACCGACAAGGAATTTAATGAAAAGAATCAACCCGAAGTGATGCTTTGTCAAAGCGAAGCTGTTCAGACTTTTACTCTCCACATAGGCTCTTTTGCGAATATATTTCAGGGAAGGAGTGTGCGAGTGAAACACCCTTGCAGAAGGGATATATTGAATCAGGTACCCTGATGCCATAACCTGCTTTGCCCATAAGAGATCTTCGGCAGCAGGGATATCTTCATCGAATTTAAATTTTTCCCAGACAGCCCGCCGTATTGCTGCATTTGCATTTGAGAACTTATTCCCGTCGGGACCGGTCTCGGGAAAATGATTGTAGATGTCCCTTGCCTGGGAAGGACAAGCCTCGGGCCATGGGATATCTCTGCCGAAAGCCGCTGCCAGATCTTTGTCAGCGAAAGGTTTAACCATGAGACTGAAATAGTCTGTGTTTTCCGGTACAGAGTGTCCGCTGAGGTTTATGATGATCTCCCCCGATGCTTTTTCCATGCCGATATTAAGTGCCCGGCCGAAAGAGAACTCCTCCGGTTTAATGATGATAACGTGGCAACCAAAGCCCTCCGCAATTGAGACTGTCTCATCAGTGGAGCCTGAATCAACGAGAATGATCTCGACAGACCCGTCGTATTGCTGTTCTTTCAGGCGAGACAAAACCTTACCCAGATATTTTGATTCGTTTTTTGTCCTTATGATGACAGAAATGCTATAAGTCACCGATTACCTCAACATCTTCTTTTGTTATTATTTCAATAAAGAGAAGCATCCAAAACCCGTTAACTGATAAAAAAATGGCATCGCATAATTATAGCACTTGTAATACTGAAATCGGAATTAAAGGAAAACCGCAAATTCAAGCGACTTTTTCAGAGGGTATCGCAGATGCCCGTGCGAGCCTTGTTTTCCAGTACAATGCTGAGACAAACGATTACAATTGCAACATTTGTGATCATTCGCAATTCTAAAAGCATACTGATGTCAGTTAATGTTATATTCCACGGTCACGGATATCAGAGTGTAGTTGTTCTAAAGAAACAATTGATTGAAAAGCAACAGCGAAATAGCGTTTAATCTTATCACTTGGCTTAATAAGATGGCATATTGAGGACTCACTCTCCCTCAATCAGATTGACTCTTTTTTCCGCTTGCCCTTATAAACATAAATCCCCCTGATGTTCCGAGGATGTCATCCTTCAAAAGCAAGTTCCTCATTAACAGCATCGCCGCGTTAAAACCCCTTACTTGATCATGGTTAAAAGTCATCAGGAAATCCCTAAACTCTTTGCCTATCCGATCTTCAGTCAATCCATATTTTTTAATATCATACCAGTTATAACAAGGTCCAACAAAATTCTCAGCTACGACTTCCGCGAAAATTTTTCTAAATCTACTTTCAACCTTGTCAAATGACTCCATCCCCACATGTCCGTCGATCAGGACATATTCCCTTGCCTTTTCATCCATTCTGCTATAATCCATGTCGCCACACTCAATCCCGTGCAACATGATTCCGTCGTCCTTTAACAGTCTCATCCACTCCTGCAAATAACCGTCTTTGATCTCATTCTCGATATGCCCCAAGACATCCAGACTCACAATAAAGTCAAAGGATTTGTCTGAAAAAGGTGTATCAAAGCTGTCACACATTACAACTTCATCATACCCGGCAAGCAATGCCTGCTCCAAGGCCTTGTTAGACAAATCTGTGCCCGCAAGGTAGACATTCTTGCTTTTAAGCAGGTTCAAAGTACCTGAACCGCAACCTACGTCAAGTACACGGGATCCTTCTGTAACATTGTTATAAATCCAATACTGTTTAAAATATGCAATATCAAATTTGCTTGCAGGGTCGTATTCCAGGATGTTCGGAGTGTGCGCCAAAGCAAATTTCTCCGAGTAAAATTCATCTACGTCGTTTATCCCCAGCATTTTGTAAACAGAGTTCTTTGCCTTAAGCTCCTTATTACCCTTATATATTCTGACTTTCTTTTCTTCCACTTTAGCCTTTCTGGAGAAATAACGAAACATACTGTTGATTATACGATATTACAATTTGAGACAACAAGGTGTCGAATTAGCAAGGAGACATAATAAACTGAAACGTTTCAGATACGGCTATAATCGCCGACTTCTTTGTCAATGCGGCTTAAAGTGACAATCGGTATTTTCCTTCAAATCAACTAAATTTCGGTGCTGTTTTCCCCAAGAGTCATACTTTCTGTTTGCTTTGACAAAACAACTTCTCCATCATCACCAACATAGAACGGGACCTTTCTCAATTCCGCATAAAATTTTTCCCATGAATGTCTTGACTTCAACAATTTCAGAGAATTGCCAGCTATCCCATGTAAGACCGAACGATCCAGATGGATTTTCTTAAGGGTATCAACATAACCGTCGATATCATCAAATGGGTCTATGACAAAACCTGTCTCAGCGTCGCTGATGAGTTCGGGAATTCCTCCCGTGGAAGATGCGATTACTGGCAATCCCAGAGATAAGGCTTCTAGTAGCACATTCGGAAGGCCATCCCACTGTGAGGTATAAAGGAACAGGTCAAAGCGTTCAGTCGGCAATGAAGGCAAGCCGTCAAACGGTCCATAGTATCGCACATTAGGCAAAGCATTGAGGGAGTCGATAAAGTTTTTTACTTCACGCTCTGGAGTCCCGTAAACCGGTGAGCCATATACGTGAAAGGTAAAAGGCATCCCTTTGCACTTTTCTGCGATCTTTATCAGGATATCCGGCCTTTTCTGGATATCAAGCCTGCTCGCCCAAAGGATGTCCAGCGAATCTTTTTTGCGCGCATCACGAGACTCAGGCCTTGACGCATCAACAGTCATCGGCTGATAATGCACAAAAAGTTTATCCTGCCCGAAGGCAAAGATATCACGGAGTTTGTCAAGAATATGCTGATTATCTGAAAGCACCGCAGTTAGCGAATCGAAACATTGAGGCAAAAAACACACCGGGTACCCGATAGACCTGCCTTCAGGGGTTATATCTTCACAAAACGCGCATGCATATAAGCATGATGCCTCTGTTATTGCTTTCCCATATTTAATAAATATGTTGTAGCCCAGCAAAGAATTGATGTTGTGAATAACACGTGGCGGAAACTGCAAAAAAAGTCGGGTGAGCAGTTTTTCCTGTTCTTCGGGAGAAAGGTGAGAATAGCGTTTCCCGAATTCTATGAACTGCGCTTCCGCCGAGAGCTTCTTCGCCCACGGCGAGTCGACGTTCTCGGTCGAGATTACCACAACCCTTTCGGCCATTTTGTTAGCGGTCAGCGCCTTGACATAGTTTAAAACTACAAGATCAGCGCCGCCGCTTTTAAGCCATGGCACCAACAAGACATGAGTCGCCTTTTCTCCATAGAGTTCACAAAGATCGAGGTAATGCCTTCCGACAAGTGACGGACGGATAAAATCAGTAATAATGTGAAACTCGATTTTGGGGACCGGGAACAACTTGGGCTCAAGCTCATGTATCTCCCGCCATTCTTCCATCAACCAGCCGGGCAAACAGCTCCTGGACACATGGTTAGGCACAGCCTCGGGTTCCCGCCCCGGTATGGCCAAAAAATCCGAATGTAAAGGTGTCTTGACCACTATGACAGGCGGCCTTAAGAGATGCTTGAAGGCCTCTTTTTGAGCCAACACAAAGTGGTGCAGCCTCGGCCGCGAACGGACAGCAGGTCCGAGAATTTTTTTGGACAGCCCGTATATAGATCTGGCCAAGCGGAAGGCAAATTCGCGTGTCGCAGGGTTTAAGGTCATTACTTGTTCCTCAGTTGTTCAGCCCGGAGCAAATGCAAGAAAATCGCCGGATCAAAAAGTCTTGATGGCCTGACTATTCTGCTTGTTCCCACATGATAACGGAAATTTGAACCGTTTTTCTTCATCCGCATGAAATGGATGGTGTTGGGCACAACGTGGTGCTCAATACCCTCCGCAAGTGTCTGGCAATTCCAGTGCCAGTCCTCGAAACCAAAACCAGGGCCACCTGTCGTCTCCTCATAGGGATGCCGCAGAAAGATACTCCTTTTCGCCACACAGACTGTATCCCAGTAGTTATACTCGATAATGTTCGATATGCTGAACGCCGGATCCGTCGATGAGATCTGCCGGAATACAAGATTCTCGTTCTCGAAAAGCATCTGGTACTCGGGATGGGCCACGACCTCCTTCTCACTTTCATCCAGATAGCAGAACGCGTCATGTAGCCAGGTTTTTGCGATAAGGTTGTCGGCGTCAAGGATGGCTATATAGCGTCCTGAAGAGTTGGCTACCCCGAAATTACGCGAAAGGCCCGGATCTCCAAAATCAGCTTTGAGTTTAAGCATATCAGAACCAGCGTATGCAGAAAAATAATTCATTGTTGCCTGATCAGGCCTGTCGAGGACGATTATGACTTCAGTCACCAATCCCCGCTCCTGTGCGTACTGCCTCGATCTGGAGACACTGCGCATCGTATGGTGCGCGAGACGGCCTTCGTGGTGAGCGGTTATCACTACTGAAACGTCAAATTTGTCTTTCTTGTTATTCATGGCCTCTCATGGAACTAATTTCTGCCAAGCAATTTTCGAAATGGCCACGAAAGCAAAAGCCCCAACCGGTAAGAACGGGAATTCAGCAGGGTCTGGATATGTCCGTTTGCTGCGACCAGCCGCTCGTTCATATCGCGCCACTGTTCCCATACCATCTGCAACTCCCTGTCCCTCGCGACCAACCGCTCGTTTGTTTCACGCCATTGCATCCAACCCACCTGGAGTTCTTTTTCCTTGGCAACCAACTGTTCGTTTAACTCACGCCACTGAATCCATCCCTCCTGCAGTTCCTTTTCCTTGGCAATCAACCGCTCGTTTGTCTTGCGCCACTGCGCCCATCCTTCAACGGACGTTTTCAAACTTGCAATACAGCTTTCTTTGAAAGAATTCGCAGGGTCCTCCCCGAGTTCCCGGGTAAATTCTCCCATTTCCTTGCCGTATCCTCCCCCAAACAAGAGCAAAACCATCACCAACCGGTCTGTCCTGTATGTATTTAATGAGTTATAAAATTTTATCATCACTTCATATATATTTTTCTCACGAACGCATTCGGGGATTATGTTTTTGAGAGAATTTTTAATAAAGAAATCCGATAGGACAAGTCCAACCTCAAAGTTGACCGCCGGATCATCTTCCTTCAGCGTATTGCTCCCATGGACCCTGTATTTCAAGAGCGGCCGCTGAACAACATATGTCTTGTAATGGTGGCAGAGTTTAAGAAAGAACTCGTAATCATGGGCATATTTAAGATTAGAAAAATAGCCGACCCTCTCGAAGGCATTCTTTCTGCAAAAGAGATTCGATGTCGTGATAAGGAAATTCCCCGCCAGAAGGTCAAGAACAATATTGTGCTCGCCCTTAAACGACGTTTCAGGCTGATGGTACGTCCAGTTCTCTTCCGCGCCGCGGTGATATTTAATGAATTTCCCCTCACCATCGATAAACTCCAAATGGCTGAATACAGCAGAAACAGAGCTGTCTTTCTCAAAAATTCCTAGGCATTCCTCTAGCCTGTGTATATCATACATATCATCCGAGTTAAGGACGCTTACAAATTCTCCCCGGGCAAGCTGCACGCCACGGTTTATCGTACCGGCCGCTCCACGATTGTCCTGGCAGATATACTTTATTCTCTTGTCACTTATGCCTTTCACCACTTCCTCTGACTTGTCCGTTGACCCGTCATTTATGATCAGCAATTCAAAATCCTGGAACGTCTGTTCTAAAACAGAACAAACAGCTTCACGCACATAATGCTCGTGATTGTAAAGCGGTATTATGACGCTCACCTTCGGAGTTGCTGTGGCCGTGGTGTCCTTCATCTCCCTGGCTGTGTTAGGCATTGTCTCTTAATATGACTCCTTATTTCTCATAACTTTACTCACACACTGGCAGCACTGTAAGCAGTGCTCTCAGTGAAACACTTTTAAAAGCCGGTCCCGCACTTTATAGTATTTCGACAGCAGCCTCCATCCGCGACCGGATTGCAAAAATCGAATATATTCATCCCTCTCCGACACCTTACACTGAAGGTCTTTGTTCGTTGTAATGAGGATCTCGATACGGGTGTCCCTTTCGAGGACCGCTGCCTTGAGTCCTGCAAGAGAGTCCCTGCAAAACCGCACAACACCGGGCACATATTTCACGGCATGCTTTTGCAGCACTCTGTCGTACTCCCTCTCCAGGATGCCGGCGTATTCGCTGCTCTGAGCTATCTGGAGTTCCCTGTTCCACTGAACATACTTGGTTGTCACCATCTTGATATGGTAAAAAGGATGCTTTAATCCGCACCGGATCAAAAGGTCCCAGTCTTCATAGGCCTCAAACTCTTCATCGAAGCCTTTTTCGACCAGAAAAATATCCTTATTAAAGAGAATCGTAATCAGAGGGATGTAATTTTCGATCAGCAGATCGTTCGCGGAAAAATCCTTTGAAGAAAAGACGCGCCTGCCAGTTTCCGTGAATTCCATCGTCCCGAAATTATAAGATCCGAAAATGATTTCAGAGTCTGTATATGCAATTTTGCAATCCGTGTTTTTAAGGACCGAAACTATTGCCGTTAGATGTTCGGAATAAAGCTCATCGTCATCGTCCAGGAAACCTACGTATTCGCCTTTCGCGTTATCTATCCCGACGTTGCCTGCATGCGCTCTTCCGGTGTTCTTCTCAAGACGAACGTAGTTGAGGGAAACGTCCTTGAGGGTCCCTTTAATCTCATCGATGTCCAGGTCACAACCGCCATCATTGACCAGTATAACTTCAAGAGGTCTGTATGTCTGCGCAAAAATACTCCACAGTGCCTTCATTAAAAGCCGGGGTCTGTCCTTTGTTCTCACGATTATGGAAACCAGAGGTTCACTCATTATATATATCCTATCAGCGGCCGAGGACAAAGAAAAAACATGCAAATTAACTCTTATGCAATTTCAGGCAATCACATTGCTAGTGGCGCCTATTGTAACATGTTACAACCATTCCAAGGAAACAATCAGACTACAAGCATCTTAATTTTACACGATTTTTTTAATAACATACTATTGGCTTAGCAGTTCAAAACACTTCAATAATCAGTATGCACCTTCCTGCTTTATCACGATCCTTATCGTCTTGAGCAGAATAATGATGTCCAGCCACAGATTCCAGTTCCTCACATACCAGGAGTCCAGGGCAATCCTGTGATCATAGCTCTCATGATTTCTCCCTGA
>JAGSYM010000105.1 GCA_018262395.1 Nitrospirota bacterium
CAGGATTTTACGTGGGCTCATCAAAGAACTTCAGGTTGAAGGGGTAATGAATCTTGACGACCTGAATGCACTCCCTCAGGGCTATAAAACCAAGATGCTCCATGTAATCACCCATTTTCTTGACGGCTTCTTTGGTATCGATACGTACTTCTATAATCTTGTCGAAGACTCGCACTGGGTTTCAGAGGAGATGCGGCGCAGAATTGCAGAAAACCCTTCTGATTTCTGGCTTTTGTCCCTTGATGCCCGTAATTGATATTGATTTTAGACCATTCATTATGGTATTTTTATAATCTATCTAAACATGCAGGAGGTTTGAATTGCCACCAAAAGCAAGACCAAAGCAAAACCTTTCAGCGATGAAGAGGGCAAGACAGAGTATCAAACAGAACCTTCGGAACAGGGGGGTTTTGAGCAGTATTAAAACCGTCATAAAGAAGGTAGAGTCAGCAATAAGTGCAGGAAACCGTGAAGATGCAGGCAAAGCTCTGTTGCAGGCGACAAGAGCTTTGAACATGGCCGCTTCAAAAGGTGTTATCCACAAGAATACTGCTTCACGGAAAATATCCCGGCTTACACAGAAGGTGAACGCAATCCCTGCAGCCGCAGCAGCTTAATGAGAAGGTATTCCATCGGAAAGTTCCTTCCTGAGCTTTTTATTTCAATATCTGCCTGATTGAGAAGCCCGAAGACATTTAACAGATATTCCTGATCCTGCCGGCTCATCTTTTCATGGGAAAGACGCCCATACTGCCAGTTCAGGGCACCAATCAGGCCATAATCGTCTGAGGTTTCTTTCAGGGATTTGTATATCCTGAATACGCTGTCGGCATCCTGCGCTTTGAGCGCATTGACCAGATCAAATATTCCGAATTGCCGTCCGCCGGCAACAATATCTGAGATGTCATCCAGATCAATCCTCTTTTGACCGACAAAGGCGATCTTCTCGATTTCTGCTGACAAAAGTCCCAGGTCATTTCCCACAAGACTGATTAAATACTCAACAGCCTCATCGGAGAAATCAATGCCCTTTGCTCTTACTCTCTGCTTTATCCACTGCGGTATTTCCGATTCCCTGACATCGATCGATACGGGCTTGAAGACTTTGAACTTCTCCCTCGCTTCTTTTTTCAACTCCCCGGAGTGGAGTATTACAAAGACTGAATTCTGCGCCGGCTTCGAGGCATACGCATACAGCTTTTCAATATCTTTTTTTACAAATTTCTGGATATTTCCGATCAATACCGTAAATCGTCTCCCCCCGAAAAAAGAGACGGTATTCACCACGTCCAGTATCCGTTCAAGGGGCAGATTCTCGTCTCCCTGGTTTAAAAGATCAAACACGTGGAGATTAAAATCCCGCTCAGCAACAGGCACCAGTTCTCTTATTGCTGCAAGAACTTCCCTGTGGAGAAACGGCTCGGATGTATAAAAAAGATAGAGAGGAGACGGAAGGCCTTTACGTGTTTCGTTCATACAAGACTGAAAGCTCATCGGAAAATAAGTGTGGCAACAATTTCCGATGCCATGTCCCGGACAGCCCTGTCCGAGGCGAGTTCCTTGACAGCCAGGAGTTCCGTTAGGTGGCCCGAACCGGAAAAAGAGATGATGAAAGGAGACCCGATATCCTTTATCTCTTTGCTATGCCCCGAAGAATCAGTGATGGTAAAATTTCCCTTCATGATCACTTCATATTCAGTAGCTACATCTGACGTTTCAGACAGTATCCGCAGTTCAAACTGATCAATCCTTCCTTCTATCTGATGGTCAGCTCCGTGATAAACTGCAATGCCCTGTTTAAGAAATTCATCAGTTAAGGCCTTATACAGCTTATCCTGCAGTTTCGGTTCCACAGTTCTGTTTTCGATTATGCCTATGTGTATCGCCTGAAAGGGGAGAGATGCCTTGCCGTGAAGTGTATACCCGCAGCCAAATACAGTAGATAGTAGACAGAAGATAGCAGACAGGATAACTATATCCCAAATCCAGCGATAAACAAATCTATTGCTTGATGCATACGTCATTGCGAGCACCTGAAGGGTGCGCGGCAATCTCCTCGAAAAAAGCGAGATTGCTTCGTTACACTCGCAATGACAATCCCTATCACTGGATATGGGTATATTTTGGGTTTTAAATTTTAATTTCATGGTTTTCATGAATTCCCTACAACGATATTGACCAGTTTGCCCTTAACAACGAGAACCTTCCGAATTTCGCTTTTACCTATTATCTCCTGAATCCTCTGATCCGCGAGGGCGATCTTTTTCACCTCATCATCTGACATGCCGACGGGTATCATGCTTTTTGAACGAAGTTTCCCGTTTACCTGGATAACAAGCTCTATCTGCTCTTCTTTAGCAGCATCTTCATCCCATACCGGCCAGGGCTGTTCAAAGATGCTTGGCTTATTCCCAATAGCCTCCCACAGTTCTTCGGCAATATGGGGAGAAAACGGCGAAAGCAGGAGAAGCAGCTGTTCTATTGCGAACCTGAAGACAGCCTTCTCCTCTTCTGATCCCGGTTCAAATGAAGTTATTTCATTCATAAGCTCCATCATTCCGGCAATTGCGGTATTGAAATGATACTCTCGTTCTATGTCGGTTGTGACTTTTTTGACAGTCTGATGCGTTTTTCTGTAAAGGCCCGAGGCTGAAGGGTTCAATCCAGAAATATTCTGGATGGTGGAAGCTGGGATTTGGATACTTGACTGGTTTTTATATACAATCCCCCACAACCTGTTTAAAAACCTGTATGCGCCGTCAACACCCTTGTCTGCCCATTCAAGATCTTTTTCAGGAGGAGCTGCAAAGAGGGAGAACAATCTCGATGTATCAGCTCCATACCGTTCTATCAGATAATTCGGATCAATAACATTCCCCTTGGACTTGGACATTTTTGCCCCGTCTTTGATAACCATGCCCTGTGTCAGAAGGTTCTGAAACGGTTCACTGATATGAATGAGGCCAAGGTCACGGATTACCCGTGTAAAAAACCTCGAATAGAGAAGATGAAGAACCGCATGCTCCACTCCGCCGATATACTGGTCAACAGGCATATAGTGCTGCACTCCCGAGTCCTGACTTTTCATTTCAGACAGCAAATCAATATCACCGTGTTTGAGGCAATAACGGATAAAATACCAGGACGAATCAACAAAAGTATCCATGGTATCGGTCTCCCGCCGGGCGTTCCCACCACATTTCGGACACCGGGTATTCAAAAATGCCGCTGACTCAAGGAGCGGTGAGCTGCCCTTCCCGGTGATCTTCACATCTTCAGGCAGTATTACCGGCAGGTCTTTTTCCGGTACGGGAACTGCGCCGCATGTATCGCAATATATGACCGGTATAGGTGTGCCCCAGTACCGCTGACGGGAGATACCCCAATCCCTGAGTTTAAAATTAATAACAGCTTTGCCAAGGCCCTGAGCTTCAATGAACTGAATTATCTCTTTTTTCGCACTCTCGCTGCCCATGCCGTTAAACTGTCCTGAATCGACAAGGATGCCTTCCTCCTCATATGCCTCGGAAAGCTCCGCGGGGGAGGAATGAGCTTGTGGTAGGATCACCATTTTTATTGGCAACCCGTACTTCTTTGCAAACTCAAAGTCACGCTGGTCGTGGGCCGGAACAGACATAATGGCTCCGGTCCCGTATTCCATGAGCACAAAGTTTGCGATATAAACAGGAATTCTGTCACCATTCAATGGGTTAACACAATAATGGCCGGTAAACAATCCTATTTTTTCTGTTTCCCTGCCATATTTTGCTTTCACGTCTTTAATCGTATCCAAATCTGTAATGAGTTGCCGAACCACAGGATGTTCTGGTGCGATACACATAAAGGTAACGCCGAAAAGGGTATCAGGCCGTGTCGTAAAAATTCTCAGTTTCTCATTCATTCCTTCGAGAGGAAAGTCCACTTCGACACCCTCTCCCTTGCCGATCCAGTTTTTCTGCATCAGGACTACCCTCTCAGGCCATCCCCGCAGTTCATCGCATCCCCGCAGCAACTCTTCGGCATAATGGGTGATTCTGAAAAACCACTGCTCAAGCTTCTTCTGGACAACCGTATTGTCACAACGCCAGCATTTTTCCTCAATGACCTGCTCGTTGGCGAGGACAGTAGCACAGGAAGGACACCAGTTCACATACGAATATTTCCTGTAGGCAAGCCCCTTTTCGAGCATCTTCAGGAAAAACCACTGGTTCCACCGGTAGTATTCCGGGCGGCAGGTGGTTACTTCTCTTTCCCAATCATAGCTGAGTCCCATGCGGTTCAGCTGCTTTTTCATATTCATAATGTTCTTGTATGTCCAGACAGAAGGATGTACGTTATGCTTGATTGCTGCATTTTCTGCAGGAAGTCCGAAGGCATCCCATCCCATTGGATGGAGAACAGCATACCCGCACATACTCTTATAGCGTGCTATGACATCGCCTATTGCATAATTTCTCACATGCCCCATATGGATTTCTCCGGAAGGATAGGGAAACATTTCCAGGCAATAGAATTTCTTCAGGGATGGAGTTCGCTCTGTCCTGTAAAGGTTCCTCTCAGACCAGTATGCCTGCCACTTTGATTCAACTATTTGGGGGCTGTACTTTTCTTCCAAACTACATTCCTCCTCTGATCATTCGAGCGGTATTATATCAAAAAGAGCGGACCAAAAAATTGAGAGAAATACGGGTTAAACGGAAAGGTTTAGCTGATACGTGCTCCATTGCTGACACTGGGCACATCTTCCTGACCATTCAGCGGCAGTATGCTTGCAGTGACTGCACCGGTAAGACAGGCTGAAAGCACATGCATTGGATTCCAAAGCCTTTTTGTATTCCTGTGCAGCCTTTTCGATCTGATTCCGCTTGATATAGAGATTTCCGAGAAGCTGGTGCATTTCCGGATAAACAACACCGCCGGTATCAATGGAGGTCATTATTTCGAATGCATCATCGATCATTTCGAGCCGGTAATGGAGTCTTCCAAGGAAAAACTTGACAACAGGGTCCTGCGGATTCTTTAAAATGTTGTTCTTATAGATCCTGATGAGTCTGAGCGGTTCACCCACACTGATCAGCAGGGGGACAAAATCCTTCTCGAGTCTGAGCACGGTCCGGAATGCCTTTTTTGCCTTTTCGAGGTCTCCATTTTCGAGACTGTATCTTCCGTATTCGTACTTATAGCCGACAAGATTCTGCCGTTCCCGATTTTTGTCTTTCTCGGTATGCTCATTCTTGAGAATGGTCTTCTGCACAAAGACAAGATCATCCCACTTCTCCAGCTTCTCAAGGATGTCTCTTTTTTTGTACAGGGCGGACAGGTTCTTGTCGTCGATTTCGAGAATCTCTTCGATGTACCTAAGGGCATTTGGCCATCGAGCCGTCTTTTCCATGAGTCTTTCAAGAGAGAACAGAACCTCGATATTTTTTGGATTGAGATCCCATGCCCGCTGATAGTTTTCTCGCGCCGTTTGAAAATCGTCTTCAGACAGTGCTATATCTCCGAGCTGAAGCAATGCATTAAAGTGCTCAGGATCTTCCGCTAAAACTTCTGTAAAAAGCGCCTTGGCTTCGGGGAGATTGTGATGAGCAAAGAGATGATTGAGGGCCTTTGCATATAATTCCTGGATCTTTGCGCCGCGCTTCTGTTTTTTTTGGAGCTGCAGGTTGTTCACATATCGTTTTGTATCTCTCACCACAAAGATGAAGAGCATGGCAAGCGCTCCGATCGCGATCGAAAGGAGAATGAGGGCTATGGTTGGTGTTTCATAAACATTGCCGAAGGGGACCGTGACTGTCGTGGATTTTTGATTATGGATAGCAAAAAGCGCAAGTACCGCCAGGAAGAGGACAAATATGAAAACAAGCAGTTTACTCATACAAGATGCAGTTAATCCGGTTGAATTCTCTTAGCATCGATCCATAGCTTTTCTAATTCATAGAATGCCCGCATCTCCTCTTCAAAGATATGGATAATAACATCTCCGTAATCCATGAGTATCCAGTGGCAATAACGCAGTCCTTCAACTCTGAGGAGTCCGACTCCCTCCGCATTCAGTTTCTCTTCAACATATTCTTCGATTGCTTTTACCTGGGGGGTGCTCTCTCCTGAGCAGATTACGAAATAATCTGCAATGGTTGTAATACCCTGCAAATCGAGGATAATGACATTTTTCGCTTTCTTGTCGAGTGCCGCCCTTGCCGCAACAAAGGCCTTATCCTTGCTTTCTAAAGGTAATCCCTCCCTTCTATTATGACGATAAATAAAGCCACCCACTCGTCATTCCCCGATTTGATCGGGGAATCCAGTCCCGCATGTTTTCGGCTCTCCAGGCTCAGGGTGATAGATTATCATGGTGAGCTTGTCGAACCATGGATTATCCGGTCAAGCCGGACAATGACAGCACTACTATTATATGTGGTTTTACTTAGGAAATCCTAAGCAACTCTTAACTCTTTTTTGTGTAGAGCTTATGAGTAATTATATATGAATGCACCTCTGGTGGCAACAGATATTTTATGCTTTTCTTCTGTCTTATATACTCTCTTATCTGGGTCGAAGATATCCCTATAGGACTAAGCCTAAGGAGAATAGCATCTCGGTTCGTCTTCAGTTTGATGGTATTTGCTTTATTCCCTGACCGATCGATATCTGTCAAGAGTTTCATCCCTGATGCCAGGTAAGGAGATTGCCGCAGCGCAGTGAATGAGAGACCTGGTCTGGAAATAACAACAAAATCGGTCATTGAGACAAGTTCTTCCGGCTGCCACCAGTGAGGGATATCGAGAAATGCGTCGATACCCAGGATAAAGAATAATCTTGTACCCGGATGGATAACGTTTAATTCTTTAAGGGTCTCGACCGTATATGCTTTGCCTTTTTTCCTGCATTCGATGTCAGACAGTTCAAAAAAAGGATTTCCCTGCAACGCTATTCTGAGCATCTCATACCGGTGTCTTGCCGGGGCGATCTCTCTCGTCTTAAGAGGGGGTTTGCCGGAAGGTATGAAAAGAATCTTACCAATCCTGAGCTTTTCCCGAACCTCCTCTGCAGCACGGAGATGGCCATAATGAACCGGATTGAATGTCCCCCCAAAGATTCCGACTTTCATCGCATTACCATGATACAAGATGCATGATGTTAATATAATTCATGATGTTTTCTCATCATGGATCGTCTTTCCTGCAGCTGTTTTTATTCTCTGAGCTGCCCGTTTCCCAGCACAATAAACTTCGTACACGTTAATTCCTCGAGACCCATCGGCCCCCGTGCATGGATCTTGTCTGTCGATATCCCGATCTCGGCTCCGAGTCCGAACTGAAAACCGTCATTCAGGCGTGTAGAAGCATTCACAAAAACTGCCGATGAATCAACCTCCCGCAAAAATCTCATTGCACGCTCGTGGTTTATGGTGACAATCGCATCGGAATGGGCTGATCCGTACTTGGCAATGTGTTCCATAGCTTCATCCATATCCTCGACAACTTTCACATTCAGGATCAGATCCAGATATTCCCGGTAAAAATCCTCCTCTTTAGCCTCCGGTATGTCCGGGTAAATCGCAAGCGTTTTCGGGCATCCCCGCAATTCAACTCCCCCATCCTCAAACCGTTTCATCATCGCCGGCAGGAATCCTTCAGCAATCGCCTCATCAACAAGCATCGTCTCCATCGCATTGCATGTTCCGGGTCTCTGGACTTTAGCGTTAAAACATATTTCTTCCGCCATGATAAGATCAGCATCCTTGTCCACAAAAACGTGGCAGACTCCTTTGTAATGCTTGAGGACGGGGATCCTCGAATTTTCTGTTACAGCTCTTATCAGCGCTTCTCCGCCTCTCGGTATGATCAGATCAACGATACCTTCAAGCTTCAGCATCTCCATGATCGCTTCCCTGTCCGATATATCGATAAAGGTTACTGCACCCTGATGAAGTCCCTGTTTTTTCAATGTATCTCTCAAGACCTTCACAATCGCTTTATTCGAGTGAAGAGCTTCAGAGCCGCCTCTGAGGATGACCGCATTACCCGCCTTCAGACAGAGTCCTGCGGCGTCTGCAGTAACATTCGGCCTCGATTCATAGATAATCCCGATAAGACCGATCGGCACCCGCATCTTGCCGACACTCATTCCATTCGGCCTTTGCCACATCTTTGTAATCTCACCGACAGGATCGGGCAATGCCGCGACCTCGACAAGTCCTTTTGCCATCTCATCAACGCGTTTTTCGCTGAGTGTCAGCCTGTCTATGAGAGCTTTCGAGAGCCCCTTTTCTTTGGCGAATTGTATATCCTTTTTGTTTTCGGTTATCAGTTCCTTTGCCCTCTTTTTCAGAGCGCCTGCCATTTCCATAAGAGCAGCATTTTTTTGACCAGACAATGCCCGTGCAAGTGCCCGCGCCCCCTCCTTTGCCTCCACTGCCTTGTCCATCACATAGTGCCTTATGTCCATAGTTGCCTCCCTGGTATAATATGATAGAAATTATACCTGAAACAGGGGTACTTTGAGGAAATCCCTTCATTGATTAACTCTCATTCTGTTTTTACGCTGAGAAAATACATATAAAAGTGTCTCTGTCTATATCGATTGAATAATGCAGATGTTATAAAAAAATTAATTTTCTATACCTTGATGTGCCGTTCATGAACGGTCAAAGAAATATTTTTTCAGAAGAATACTTAAAAATAATATCAATGATTCATCGAGTTAAATAAATTTTTAAACAATATCTGCATTTTTTGGGTTAAATAATTTTTCGATCAATGTCTGCACTTTTTGGGTTAAAATGTCATATGCCGCAGATCAGAATTCTTCCCTCTGATTTACGAAACAAAATTGCCGCAGGAGAGGTGATCGAAAGACCCGCATCTGTTGTAAAAGAACTCATCGAAAATGCTATTGACGCAGGG
>JAGSYM010000352.1 GCA_018262395.1 Nitrospirota bacterium
TATCCTAGCTTATGGAATCTTTATTTTTATCAAGAAAGGAGAGTTCCATGAGCTGCATTGAGTTTTTGGCTGCACAATCCCGCTGCAAGCGTGGAATTCCTGTTGCCCGGCTCTTCAGACATTACTTCTGTGAGGGCAATCATAAGGTGTGCCCTATAAAAGAGACAGAGAAAACAGCGAAACGCATTGATCATGGCAAAGGAGATGTCCTGTTTGCCTGCTTCACAAAAGACCAGGGAGGTGATAGCATTTAATATGTAACTGAGATTTAACAGACTTGTAACATCGTTGTAACAATAGAAGTATATTCTAAATATGACAAACAAGGAGGCACTATGAAAGTATTTTTAAAAATAGCTTTGGTATTGGCAGTCATGCTGTCTTTCACACAGGTGCAGGCAGCAGAAAAACTTAACGGCGCAGGAGCTACATTCCCCTATCCTGTGTATTCGGCCTGGGCTTTTGACTATAGCAAGGTGACGGGTGTGCAGCTCAACTACCAGTCTATCGGCTCAGGCGGAGGCGTCAGACAAATTACAGATAGAACGGTTGATTTTGGCGCATCGGACGACCCTATGAAACCCGAGCAGCTTCAAAAAAATAAACTGCTCCAGTTCCCTGCGGTGATCGGCGGGGTTGTTCCTGTCGGCAACCTTGAGGGCATTGCCCCGGGCCAGCTGAAGCTTGATTCAGGCACTCTTTGCAAGATCTTTCTCGGCGAAATAAAGACATGGAATGACGACAGCGTCAAGAAGATGACGCAAGGAGAGATTACAGTTGTATATCGCTCTGACGGATCAGGAACAACAGCGATTTTTACGAACTACCTGGCAGAGACCTGCCCTGCATGGAAGGATAAAGTCGGGGCCGGAAAAGCAGTCAAGTTCCCTGCCGGCATCGGCGGCAAGGGTAATGAGGGTGTTGCCAACTATGTAAAAAGAATGCCCAACTCAATTGGCTATGTAGAATTTGCTTATGCTAAACAGAACAAGCTTGATTACATACAGCTCAAAAACAAAGCTGGGAACTTTGTGGAACCCGGCTTTGCAAGTTTTGAGGATGCTGCCGAGACAGGTGACTTTGACGCAAAGAAGGACTTTTACCTGTGGCTGACCAATGCTCCGGGCAAGAACTCCTGGCCGATTGCAGGCGCAACATTTATTCTCCTTGCAAAGGAAAAAACCGGTTCCAACAAGAACGTAGTTAAATTCTTTGACTGGGCCTTCAAAAACGGAGATAATAAGGCGAAAGAGCTTATTTATGTGCCGCTGCCCAAGGGTCTGAAGGAGAAGGTCAGGGCATATTGGAAGGCAAACGGTTTGCAGTAGACAGGTGCAGATATTACCACCCCTTAAATCCCCTCCTAAAATAGGAGGGGAGCCTTTGGTTCAACTCCCCTCCTTGATTAAGGAGGGGGCAGGGGTGGTTTGAAAGCAGTAATGTTTCTGCAAAAAGCTACATCACAGTGGATGGTTTAAATGGCGAGAACCGCGAGAAAAAATCCTGTTGACACTATATTTTTTGTTGTCACTGCTGCTGCATCCTTTACGGTGATTATATTTATTGCCGCCATTCTTTACGAACTCATTCATCAATCCGGACCTGCAATCTCCAGGTTCGGCCTCTGGAAATTTCTATCTTCAACCGACTGGAACCCTGTCAAGGAATCCTTTGGCGCCCTGACAAATATTTATGGGACAGTTCTTACGACGTTTCTTTCCCTGTTGATGGCGATCCCTGTTGCAATAGGCATTGCTGTTTTTGTCACTGAGATATCACCAAACTTTATGAAAACGCCTATAGGCGTGGCCATTGAACTACTGGCCGCAATACCGAGCATAATTTATGGCATGTGGGGCCTTTTCACTCTTTCACCCATCATGAGCAGATACATTGAGCCGTTTCTTAAGAACGTCTTTGAGGGTGTACCTGTTGTCGCTATCCTTTTTCAGGGGACCCCTATGGGAATAGATATACTGACCGCAAGCATAATCCTGAGCATAATGATAATCCCCTTTACTGCCAGCATTGCCAGGGACTCTTTTAACCTTACCCCCGCAGTGGTAAAGGAATCAGCCTATGCCCTTGGGGCCACAAAATGGGAGGTAGTAAAGAATGTTGTCATCCCATATTCAAAGCTTGGGGTATTCGGAGGAATAGTCCTTTCCCTTGGCAGGGCGCTTGGTGAGACAATGGCCGTGGCGTTTGTGCTGGGCAACAACCACAGGATAACAACATCCCTCTTTGACGCAGCAGCGACGGACAATGATGTTTATCTGTCCTCTCTGTTTTATCTTGCTCTGGTGCTCTTTGTGATGAGCTTTATTACGCTTGCCATAGCAAAGTTCTTTCTTATCAGGGCAGAACGGAAATACTCGCGATGACAAGAGAACAATGGAGAAAGACTGAAGGGTTCACAGCTCTCCTGCTGAGCACTCTTGCTGCGCTGTTGGGACTATTTTGGCTTGTCTTCATACTCGGCGATGTGCTTGTTCATGGGATAAAGGCGCTGAATTTGGGTCTGTTCATTCATGACCCGACGCCGCCGGGGGTTGACGGAGGCGGGCTCAGGAACGCCTTTGTCGGACAATTGCTCATTACCATCTGCGCAACGCTTATTGGTGTGCCTGTAGGCGTGCTCGGAGGAACGTTCCTGGCAGAATACGCGCGAGGGTGGAAGATAGCACGGTTTATCAGCGTTCTTGCCGACATCATGGTCAGTGTCCCTTCCATCGTGATCGGCACCTTTATTTATGCTGTTTTGGTCAGACCAATCGGGCACTTCAACGGCTGGGCAGGCGCTGTTGCCCTTGCGATCATCATGATACCGGTTGTCCTGAGGACGACCGAAGACATGCTTTCACTTGTGCCATGGACATTGAGAGAGGCAGCTTTTGCGCTTGGCGCTCCTTACTATAAAGTGATTACCCAGGTGGTCTATCGCGGGGCAGCCACCGGAATATTGACTGGTATTTTGCTCTCCATAGCGAGGGTGGCAGGAGAAACCGCACCACTACTGTTT
>JAGSYM010000106.1 GCA_018262395.1 Nitrospirota bacterium
AAAGTTGTGTCAACAACAACTCCTACCCGCATCTCTATCGCACTACCGGAATGGTTCCCATAATGTATTTAAGATCCTGATCCTCAAGTCTGATTCCAATACCCGCATAGCCACCCCGCCATTTGCTGTTGAAGATGTTATCAATACCAGCCGATACGAACAAATTCTTAAAGATGAAATAATCAACACCTGCCTTAATGTGAGGATTTTTTGCATGCTCTTCATCATTCGAAAAATCCCATGCATCCACTGTTATCTTTCCCCTGTCCTGATGAAAGAAATAATCCGCTCCGGCACCGAAGGTGTTTTCTGTCAGACCCAACCGTAAAGCAACATCCTTATGCCTCATTGCATACTGCGCGGTAAATTCTATCTCCTGCTTGGTTTTCTCCTTCGTTTCCCGTTTTGTGACCCCATTTACGGTTTTTACGGTCTCTGTTGTAGTCACTTTACCAAGGGGGTCACCAACAGCACCGAGAATATAGTACCTGTCAGGTCGCGGCTGGAGGGTAAGATAGAAATAGCCCTTGCCGTCCTCTATTTCGCTGAGATATTCTGCCTGAAATGTTATGAATGTCCTGAACCTGTCTATGGCGCCGAATGTCTTATCCACACCTTCTGCTGCCTTGGTTATGTTTTCATAGAGGCGTTCGTCCTTTACAAGCTTTCCAAGCGTGCCTTCGCCCTGATCAATTTGTTTGGTAATTCTGTCGAGGGATTCTACAGTACTTTTCACAGCGGGTTTATTCTCCTCAACCATCTCCTTCAATTCTTTTGTTGTCTTATTCAGGTTTGCGATAAGCTCAGGACCATCGGTTTTCAGATTTGCTGAAAACTCCCTGAGGTTTCCGACGGTATCAGTCAGCGGTTCCTTGTTTTTATCAACAAGCTCATTCAGGGAAGCAGTTAGAGTTTTGATCGTGTCAAGGACATCCCGTAACTTTTTATCATTGACAATGATTGTCTCTTTCAGATTTGCACTAATATCACTCAAATTGCTCACCGTCTCTCTCAAGGAACGCTTTGCCTCTTCTGTACCGAATGCTTCATTGAGAGAAGTCACGAGAGTACTTACATTTTCTGAAACCTTTGAGAGTTTCCTCACCAGGTCGTCAATATCAACGATTTCCATCACATCCTGTATCGTATCTCCACTCTTGAGAGCCGGTTCTTTCGATCCCGGTTTTATTTCGAGATATTTGTCACCCAGAAGGCCTGTTGCCTTAATGGAAGCACTTGCATCGCTGAACATCGGCACCCCTTTTTGTATCCGTAAAGTCACCTTTGCTACACCTTTCCGAAGTTCAATTTTTTCAATAAATCCTGCATCGACTCCCGCTATTTTAAGTTTTGTCTTTTCGTCAAGACCTGCAATATTCTTGAAATATACATAATAGATGTTCCCTTCCTCTTTCACCCAATCGAGGCCACCAACTTTAAATGTCATGAACGTCATGATTGTTATTATCAAGACTGCGAATAATCCGACCTTAAGTTCTGTTGATAGTCCTCTCATCATGCACTCCCTCTATCTTTATTGGGCCCGATGCGCTTCCCGTTATAAACTGTTTTACGACAGGATTTCTCGTATTTTTTATCTCAGCGGGACTATCGGTATCGATGATCCTCCCCTCGTAAAGCATGGCGATCCGGTCAGCAATTTTATATGCACTGCTCATGTCATGCGTTATCGCAACACTCGTTACCGAAAGAGTATTTTTCATCTCGACAATCAGCTCATTTATTGCATCTGCCATGATGGGATCGAGACCGGTTGTGGGTTCGTCATACAACAGAATCTCCGGTTCATGGGCAATCGCCCGTGCAAGGCCGACCCGCTTTTTCATACCGCCTGAAAGCTCTGCAGGCATCAGATTCTCCACACCACTCAGTCCCACCAACTTAAGTTTTTCAGTCGCACGTGCTTTTATCTCTTTGTCATGCATGCTCTTATTCCTGAGAAGTGCAAATCCCACATTCTCCCAGACAGTCATTGAATCAAACAATGCCGACATCTGAAAAAGCATACCAAATTTTTTCCTTACTTCATAGAGTTCACGTTCACTGAGGAGCGCCAAATCAACACCATCAACGAGCACTTTCCCTTCGTCAGGTCTCAATATCCCGATAATATGCTTCAGCAGAACACTCTTACCGGAACCGCTGCCTCCGATAACAACCATGCTCTCACCTTTCTGAATCGTTAGATCAACACCCCTGAGAACATGATTTTTTCCAAAAGATTTGTGAAGATTGCTTAGTTCGATCATAGAGTGGCCCACTCTTATATCACCCTATTTGAATAACCAGGCTGAAAGAAAATAATCGGATATCAGAATAGTCATTGAGGATAAGACCACAGCTCCTGTAGTCGCCTTCCCGACACCCTCGGCTCCACCCCGTGTATAAAACCCCTTGTAACAACTGATCAGTGATATGCTTGCACCAAAAAAAGCCGCTTTTATCAACCCATTGTATATATCGCTCATCTCCAGATAATCCCAGGTCCTTTTCCAGTAAACGATAGAACTTGTCTTGAAAAGTCCCACAGTTACGAAATAGCCTCCGGTAATCCCGGTTATGTCCGCGACCGCTGAGAGCGCCGGCAACATCAGGAATCCGGCGATGAAACGGGGGACAATGAGATACTTGACCGGATTTGTTGCCAGCGTTTCAAGGGCATCGATCTGCTCCGTGACCCGCATGGTACCCAACTCTGCAGCTATGGCAGCACCTGCTCTTCCGGCAACGATCAAAGCGGTCAAAACCGGGCCAAGCTCCCTCGTCATCGAAAGTGCGACAACGGTACCGACAAGCGCTTCCGCACCGAATCTCTTAAATCCGGTAAATGTCTGGAGCGCAAAAACCATCCCGGTAAATATTGCCGTAATCAGCACAACCGGCAAAGAGCGCACTCCTATCTCAAGCATCTGTTTGAACGTATTTCTGACTTCAAACGGAGGAAGAATTAATTGTCTTACCGTGAGTAAGAGAAGGATCAGTATCTTGCCCAGATCCTCGGCAAATCTGATAACCGTTCTTCCGATAATTTCAATTATTTTCAACATAGACCCTTCTCGACCTTCGTCCGAGAGAGGTTAGGACTTCATATGATATGGTATTTGCCCTGCCGGCAAGTTCATCAGCAGTGATTGTATGATCGCCCTGCTTCCCGATTATTACGGCTTCGTCATCTTTTTCAACTCCTGTAACATCCGTAAGATCAATCATCGTCAGATCCATACACACCCTTCCGACAACAGGCACCTTGCGCCCCCTCACAAGCACGTGAGCATTGTTAGAAAAAAGCCTGTTATAGCCGTCAGCATACCCTAATGCAAGCACCCCGATGGTGCTCGGTCTCTTTGTCACAAATGTCCTACCATAACTGATCGGTGTTCCTGCTGCTATTTTCCGAATATCAATGATCTTTGCTTTAAGAGTCATAGCAGGAATAAGATCTGCATGCGGATCCCATGTAAACGGCGAATAACCATATAACATAAGCCCGGGTCTTACTCCATCAAGATGAGCGTCTTCAAATGACAGAACTGCAGCACTGTTTGCAATATGGCAGAATAAGGGTTTGCCTCTCTCCTGGGTAATCACGCGTCTGATTGAATTGAATCGTTCGAGTTGCACCATTGCATAAGATCTGTCCGCGAGATCAGCCTCTGAAAAATGGCTCATGAGCCCTGTTATTTCCAATCCAGGCATCTCTGATATCGTGAGGATATTCTTCACAATATCATCTCCCTGCAATCCCAGTCTTCCCATGCCCGTATCGATTTTGACATGAATTTTCATTCCGACCGCCCTTTTTCTTGCTTCTTCCGATACACGGCGAGCGGTATCAAGTGAGGAAATAACAGGCAATAAATCATGGTCAAAAAAATCCCTGATTTCTCCATGATCAAATAATACGATAATAGAACTGTGTATTCCAGACACCCTTAGTTCTTGTGCTTCGCTGGCAAACGCAACTGCAAGGCAGGAAACTCCCTGTTGGATGAGTTTTTTTGAAACATCTGCTGCGCCATGACCGTATGCATCTGCCTTGACAACAGCAACGACTGGCCGGTTTTTTACGATTTTTTGAACGGTCAGAAGGTTATGCGCTATCGCCGAAAGATTGATTTCTGCGATAGGGCCTCTAATCACCTTCTTCTTTTTCTGTTTTTTCTTTCCTCGTTTCTTTGTTTTTTTCTTTATCGGGTGTTACATCAATTTCATCTTGTTCTTTTACACCCTTCTTAAAGTTTCTTATTGCCTGTCCGATACCGCTTCCGATCTGTGGTAACCTCGTCGCACCAAAGAGAATAACAATGATAACCAGAATGATGAGTAACTCCTGTGTACCTAATCCAAACATGCTTTCCCTCCTGTCTCTTTCTGGTAATCTTCCAGAGTATTGATATTAACAAATGATTTCCCTTCCGGATCCATACGTCTTACCTCCTCTTCCTCAACATACCGAACATCAATCTTGCCGAGAAAAGCCCGCAGGCTCTTTTCACCTTTTCTGATGCTATCTTCCATAACGCAGGCAATTCTTTTGGCATAAATGCCGAAAAGTGGCTCCGGCCTGTTCCGGTAAACTGGTATTACCGCATCTTTTTTGCCATCCCACCTCTTTAGGATATATTGTACAAGTATAACATTTATAAAAGGCATATCACATGCTGTAACAAAAACCGCTTGCACATCGGGAAGCATCAGCGCCGAATAAATACCTGTCATCGGCCCTTTTTGAGGGATGATATCACCGACCATGAGGGCCCCTGCAGAGAAATAGAGTTCCGGTGAGTTCGTGCTTATCAAAATCCGTTTAAAAATACCCTTGAAAAGATGAATATTTCTGTCGAGGATTCGCTGATTGTTTATCACCAGAAATCCTTTCGGTACAGGTATTCTGGTATTCTCACCCCCTGCCAATATCAGCGCATCTATTTGTCCTGAATTGAACATTATCGTTGAAAACTCTACCATTATGATAAGAAATTAAGAATATCCTTTCAATGGGAAACATGAATATGCCGACACTATAAGCTTTTCTTGCAGGTAACACATGTCACGGATATGCAGTTTGTTGGAGAGGCCTCATCAGGTCATGCAATCGTTATGGATGGTGACCCTTCAGTTGGAGGCCACAATACCGGTGTAAGGCCAGCAGAACTCCTTCTGCTTGGCATCGGTGGCTGTTCGGGGATGGACGTGATTTCTATCTTGAGAAAAAAGAGGCAGGACGTGTCAGGACTTTCAATACACGTCAGGGGAAAAAAGGCCGAAGATTATCCAAGACGATTTACCGAGATAACCCTTGAATTTGTTGTAAAAGGCAGGAACATTTCAGAAGAAGCCGTGAAGAGAGCAATTGATTTGTCGATGAATAAATACTGTTCGGTTAAGGCAACTCTTGAGGGGTCAGCGGAGATAACCTTTTCGTACAGGATTATCCGGGAAGATTGACCATGTAATGCTATGCGGATTCGTCTCAGCTGAATGGACAGCATATTCAAATACATTGCAACGCTCGGGTTCATCGGTTACCTGCCTGCAGCTCCCGGTACGTTCGGAACGCTCTGTGCCTTCCTCGTCTTCATCCTTCTGAAGCCTTCCGTCTTTCTCCACCTGCTGATATTACTGATCATTATCCCGGTCGGGATACTCTCTGCTCACCGGGCAGAGATACTCCTGAACGACAAGGACAGCAGGCATATCGTTGTCGATGAATTTTGCGGATTTTTCTTTTCCTTAATTGCCATTCCGTTCAGCATAAGCCATTTGCTCATAGCCTTTTTTTTATTCAGAATTTTCGATATACTAAAACCGTTTCCGATTCGGACAATTGAATCCTCTCTGAGCGGAGGGATAGGGATTATGGCAGACGACATTATGGCAGCTATCTATACAAACATCATTCTGCAGATATTACTAATAATTGTGAATCCCGGCTTTTTCTCTTTCTCCTGATGAATCTGCGGCTCTTCATAGCAATCGATATCCCGGAACATGTCAAAAAAGAAATCGGAGAACTCCTTGGCATCCTGAAGAAACATGATGCTGATGTTAAATGGATACCTCCGGAAAATATTCACCTCACGCTCAAGTTTCTTGGTACCACTCCGGACAGTCTGGTCGGAAAAATCCGGGAAGCTCTTTTGCCTCTTGTGTCCTCTTATGAACCGTTTTATATTACTATACAGAGCACAGGGGTATTTCCCAGCAGTAAATATCCCCGGATTATCTGGATCGGAATTATTGATTCAGATACGCTGATAGAGGTGAGAAACGGTATAGAGAGCGCTATGTCACTGCTTGGTTTTCAGAGGGAAGACAAGAAATTTCACCCGCATCTTACTGTCGGACGAGTGAGAGGTCAAAAGGGAATGATCTCTCTAATGCAGGAACTCGACCGTTCTCATGATAAGCAATTTGGACATTTCCCTGTTGATCAGGTAAAACTGATGAAAAGTGAATTAAAACCCAATGGTGCAGAATATAGCTGTTTGCATACGATACCGCTCGGGATTGACGCGGCGCGATAACCATGGTGAAGTAAAAATATACGAGAACCTTTGCAGATAGGGAGGAATAATGACGAATAAAGACAAAGTCAGGGCACTCGAAGTCGCAATTACCCAAATCGAAAAAAATTTCGGCAAGGGTGCAATTATGCGCCTCGGAGCTGAAGGAGTTGCAGAAGGCCTTCAGGTAATTCCTACAGGCTCAATTACACTCGATATCGCTACGGGTGTCGGAGGCCTCCCGCGAGGCAGGGTAATCGAGATATTTGGTCCCGAGTCTTCAGGGAAAACCACCCTTGCATTAAGTGCCATAGCACAGGCACAGGCACAGGGTGGCACGACAGCCTTCATTGATGCCGAGCATGCTCTCGATGTTACATATGCTCAGAAGCTCGGGGTCAAAATAGACGAACTCCTTGTATCACAGCCCGACACAGGTGAGCAGGCACTTGAAGTTGCAGAGCTGCTGGTAAGGAGTGGAGCCATCGACATCATTGTAATCGATTCCGTGGCTGCTCTTGTACCCAGGGCAGAAATAGAGGGAGATATGGGTGACTCCCTGCCGGGACTTCAGGCCCGTCTCATGAGCCAGGCTCTCAGAAAGTTGACTGCAGCCATATCGAAATCTATGACAACCGTTATCTTTATCAATCAGATACGGATGAAGATCGGCGTTATGTTCGGGAGCCCTGAAACGACGACCGGCGGAAATGCTCTGAAGTTTTACTCCTCGATGAGGCTCGATATCAGGAGGATAGAAAACCTGAAAGAAAACCAGGAAATCATTGGCGGCAGGGTAAGGGTAAAAGTAGTCAAGAATAAAGTCGCCCCCCCGTTTAAGCAAGCTGAGTTCGACATCTATTTCAATGAGGGTATTTCACGGGTCGGGGAGCTCGTTGATCTTGGTGTTGAAAAAGGAATCGTTGAAAAATCAGGAGCCTGGTACAGTTATGGCGGAAACAGAATTGGTCAGGGCAGGGAAAATGCAAAGGAATATCTCAAAAATAACCCCGATAGTGCGAAAGAGATAGAAAATAGAATCATCGAATCTGTTTACCCAGGGAGGCAATAGTGGATATCAATGAATTATTACAGAAGGCCCATGTTTTGGAGGCATCGGACCTTCACATAAAAGTTGGTTCACCTCCGATATTACGCATATATGGTGAACTCACCCCGCTCACCTCTGAGAAAAAATTAAGCCATGAGGACGCCATGGATATTGCGTCAGCCGTCATGACCCCCGGACAGTCAGATATCTTCAAAAAGAAGAATGACATTGACCTTGCATACAGTGTTCCCGGTCTTGGAAGGTTCCGCTGCAGTATTTTTATGCAGAGGGGGACGGTAGGGATTGTTTTCAGGGTTATTCCTACGAGAATACCCACCATTGATGAATTGCTGCTCCCTGAGGTAATCAAAAAAATTACGATGGAACAGAGAGGGCTTATCCTTGTTACCGGCACAACGGGCAGTGGTAAGTCGACTACCCTTGCTTCCATGATTGATATGATCAATTCCAACAGAACAGAACATATTATCACCATCGAAGATCCCATAGAATATTTACACCGTGATAAGAAGAGCATTATTAATCAGCGGGAGATCGGGACCGATACCGAATCATTCGGCAAGGCATTGCGGCAGTCCCTGAGACAGGATCCTGATGTCATACTCGTTGGCGAGATGCGTGATTTCGAAACCATTCAGACCTCGCTCGTTGCTTCTGAAACAGGACACCTTGTCCTCAGTACCCTGCACACCATAGATGCTACCGAGACAGTTAATAGAATTATTACGGTATTCCCTCCTTATCAGCACAAGCAGGTTCGCCTGCAACTCGCTTCTGTTTTGAGAGCCATCATATCAATGCGACTCATGCCGCGAGCCGACGGCAGAGGGAGAGTACCTGCTGTTGAGGTTCTGATCGCTACTGCAATGATAAAGGACTGTATTGTTGATCCTGACAAAACCAAAATGATCCCGGACGTCATTGAACAGAGTGCAATTCATTACAGCATGCAGACCTTTGATCAATCTCTCCTCAATCTCTATAAATCAGGTCTCATTACCTATGAGGAAGCTTTGAGAAGGGCAACAAATCCGGATGATTTTGTCCTCAAAGTGAAAGGCATACAGTCTACAAGCGACCTGAGTATCGAGGAACAGCTCTCCTTTCGACCTGAAAAGCCGAATAAAAAGGACGAGATGAACATTGACCGGTTTGGACGATAAGGCAAAGCAGTATTCCCTGAAGCTTCTCAGCTATAAGGGAAGAAGTGAAAAGGAGCTTGAGGAACGTCTGAAGAAAAAAGGTATCACAGGGGATGTGATTTCCTCCACGATCATTTATCTTAAGAACATCGGCCTTGTGAATGACATGTCGCTCGCTGAAACTCTGAAGAGGGAGGCGTTAACGCACAAAATGCTGAGCTACTTCGGCGCAAGGAATTTCATGCTGAGAAGAGGGATCCCGAAAAGTATTATCGATTCCGTGCTCAGCAGAGACGATAATGCAGATATTGAAAATGCCATAAAGTTGGTAGACAGGAAGCTCAGGATTCTCGGAACATATCCTGCAGATACCGCAAAAAGAAGGCTGTATAATCTTCTCGTGCGGAGAGGATATTCTTCGGGAACGATTATGAAGGTATTGAAGGAAAAAATGATGAGGGATGAGGGAGGAGGATGAGACATGAAAAAAGCTTTGTTTGCAGTACTGGTATTTTTATGCATTGCTCAGTTTGGCTGTACGAAGTCCATCCGGTATACCGAGGATGAGATCAAAGATTATCCGTTGAACATCCAGGAGCAGATACGGAAGGGTACAATCGACCTCGGTATGACAAAAGATCAGACACGGTATGCATGGGGATCACCTAATTTTATCACGATCCTTGCGCCCTTCGATGGGAAATCAAGGGAAGAGTGGCTCTATACAGAGCAGGCGACAATGGGAGTAATGGGCACAAAAATCCTTTTCTTTTATGACGGCAAACTGCTCTATATCAAATAACTAAACTTGCATATATGCAATGCCTTTTATTGCTGTCTCTACTATTATTGTCGTCATTATCCGGCTTGACCGGATAATCCATTTTTTCTCCGGATTGCCCGATCAAGTCGGGCACTGACAGAAAAGATACTTAATAACGTGAAATATCATGAGAGATCAGTAGTATAAAACACCCATGCAAAGCGTAGATATCAGAACTGCATTTCTGGAATATTTCAAGGCGAGGGGTCACACGATCGTTCAGAGTTCCCCGCTCCTCCCCCGCCACGACCCTACCCTGCTCTTTGTCAATGCGGGAATGGTTCAGTTCAAATCGACATTCCTCGGCGAAGAAAAACGACCGTATTCCCGTGCCGTTTCATGCCAGAAATGCATGAGAGCAGGCGGGAAACATAGTGATATCGAAAACGTAGGACATACTGCGCGGCATCATACCTTTTTCGAAATGCTCGGTAATTTTTCATTCGGTGACTATTTTAAGAAGGATGCAATGCTTTTTGCCTGGCAGTTGTTGACTGAACAGCTCGGATTGCCGAAAGACAAACTCCATGTATCAGTGTACGAGGAAGACGATGAGGCTGCACAGCTGTGGTCAGAATTCATCGGGATTCCGGGAGAGAAGATTGTCCGGCTCGGTGCAAAGGACAACTTCTGGCAAATGGGAGACACTGGCCCGTGCGGACCATGCTCCGAGATCATCATAGACCAGGGAGAGGATTTCGGATGCAGAAAGCCTGATTGCATAGTGGGATGCGATTGTGACAGATATCTTGAACTCTGGAACCTCGTATTCATGCAATTTAACCGGGATGAGTCCGGTACACTCACCCCGCTTCCGAAACCGAGCATTGATACAGGGATGGGACTTGAAAGAATTACGGCAGTTCTGCAGCAGAAGAAAACAAATTTTGACTCCGATATCTTTGCGCCCATTATCTCTTCAATACAGGTATTTTCAGGTATTGGATACGGGCAGGATCCACAGAGAGATATTTCCATTAAAGTTATTGCCGACCACATACGCGCAATAGCCTTTCTCCTCTGCGAAGGGTTGACGCCTTCTAATGAGGGAAGGGGATACGTCTTAAGACGGGTAACGAGAAGGGCATCACGTCATGCAAAACTTCTCGGAATTGAAGGTCCCTTTCTCCATCGTCTGATTGATTCCGTAACCGATGTAATGGGAAGTGTCTACCCCGAGCTTATCCATGAGAAAGAGAGAGCTTCAAAGGTACTCTTGTTCGAGGAAGAGAGATTTGCGCGGACTCTCGAACAGGGAGTGAGAATGCTGGATGAAATCATGGAAGGAGTGAAATCGTCCGGCTCGACCAGTATTCCGGGAGGTGACCTGTTCAGACTGTACGACACCTTTGGATTTCCTCTCGATCTGGCCCGTGATATGGCAATGGACAACGGATTGGTTATCGATGAGGAAGGCTTCAACAACGCAATGGAAATCCAGAGAGAGCGGGCACGTGCATCATGGGTTGGCGAAGAGGAGGCGGTTGCGGCGATTTACCGGGAACTGGAGTCCGAGACAGGCAAATCAGACTTTATCGGGTATGACACGTTAGAATCCGAATGCACCATAAAGGCGATCATAAAGGACAAAAAGGTGATTAAGGAGGCTCACGGAGGGGAGATTGTCGAACTCATACTCGACAGGACACCCTTTTACGGAGAATCCGGCGGTCAGGTCGGGGACACCGGCACACTCTCCAACAATACTGTTGAAGCCCTCGTAGTAAACACAAAAAAGGAAGCCGGTCTTCATGCCCACGTTGCAGAAATCAGGCAGGGCCGCATCAATGTCTGGGATACGGTTCATTGTCTGGTAGACGACAGGAAAAGAATGGCTACTGCGAGGAATCACACTGCCACTCATCTCCTCCATGCAGCCTTGCGAACAGTATTGGGAGATCATGTAAAGCAGGCCGGTTCATATGTCTCCTCCGAAAGACTGCGTTTTGATTTCTCCCATTTCTACCAGATGGAGAAAAAGGAAATAGAGGCGATTGAAGATTATGTGAATGAGAAGATCCTCGAAAATATTCAGGTAAAAACCGATGTTACGGATATCAAGGATGCGCTCAGATCAGGAGTTATTGCCCTCTTCGGAGAAAAATACGGAGAACGGGTCCGGGTAATCAAAGTACCCGGTGTCAGTGCGGAGTTATGCGGGGGAACGCACTGTAGTTCCACCGGCCAGATTGGAATTTTTGTTATTCTTTCTGAGGGAAGTGTTGCCTCGGGTATCAGGAGGATTGAGGCGCTGACCGGCAAGGCCGCTTTTCAGTATCTGAGACAAAAGAATTCTGAACTCGACCTCCTTAAGAATGTCCTGAAGACAGATTCCCCGATCGAGAGAGTAGAAAAGCTCATCAGTGATTCAAAGTCCCTGGAGAAAGAGATTCAGAAATTGAAAACATGCTCTCCGGGAGATACGATAGCAAACGCCTTGAAAGAAGCATATGATCTGAATGGTGTAAAAATCATAAAAATACGCCAGGACGGCTTGAGTGTCAATGAACTTCGCCTCTTTGCAGACAATGTCAGAGACAGGCTCAAGTCAGGCGTCATTGTAGCTACATCAGTCAACAACGGTCAGGCCGCAATTCTCTGCATGGTAACGAAGGATCTGACAAACCACTATAACGCCGGCCTCATTGTTAAGAATATTTCTGCACTGGCAGGAGGCAAAGGCGGCGGCAAACCTGAATTGGCACAGGGCGGCACAAAAGATATTGATAGACTCAATTCAGCTCTTGAATCGTTGTATGATCTCGTGAGAAAAACGAGAGACCAATAAACACCCTCTCCTCACGTGTCATCATGAAACAAGTCGCTAAATATTTATGAAGTCTATACCCTCCATTA
>JAGSYM010000107.1 GCA_018262395.1 Nitrospirota bacterium
GAAGATGTATCGAAAAGACTTGAAGAGCTGAAAAAACAGACTGGAGACTATGAAGACGCATTAAGCAGGTTGATGACAATCAGGGCCAATACTGCAAGGCTTGTGGAAGAAGAAGAAAAGGCCTTTAAGGCAGGGGAGACACTCACCGACATGGTCAATAGCATGATCATGTTAACAAGCATGAAACTGAGTCAGAGGACCCAGGCAGTCCTCAGGGATGTATCTACCACAAAGGCAATGCTTTTCATACTTGTAGCTATCGGGCCTCTTCTGGCCTCAGGATTGGCCTTTATTTTTATCAGAGGTTATACGAGGCCTGTCAATATGCTTCTTGAAGCTACAAGAAAGATAAAAACCGGAAATCTGGATTTCAGGGTAGAAGGTCTGACAGATGAGTTCGGGGAACTGGCAGGTTCGTTTAATGAGATGGCAGTTTCTCTTAAGGACCAATTGGTGAGGATAGAGGAGAGTGAAAAACGCTACAGGATGTTGTTTGAAAAGGCGGGGGATGCTATTTTCATTGTTGACGCCGAGGGGAAAAATGTCGGCCAGATTGTAAACGCCAATGAAGCAGCTGCTGCCATGCACGGATTTGCTGCCGAAGAACTGATGGGATTAAACATTATCAGGGATCTGGATGCTCCCAGCGCTGAGAAAAAAACTCAGGATCTTATTAAACGCATATTGAATGGTGAGTGGATCAAGGCTGAACTGGAACATCAGAAAAAAGACGGCACTGTTTTCCCTGTTGAGATAAGCGCGGGCTTGCTTGAAATTGGAACACATAAGTACATTCTGGTCTTTGACAGGGACATCACTGAACGCAAGCGGACGGAGGAGACTTTACAGAGGGCAGAGCAGATTAAAATATGCGGTGAGATGGCTGTTGGAATGGCCCATGAAATCAAAAATCCACTGGCAGGCATCAAGGTGTCCATTGAGGTGCTTCTTGAAGAACTTAACCTTGAGGAAGGTGACAGGGAAGTGCTGGTTAAAGTGATCAATGAGATCAAAAGATTGGAACTGCTGATCAAGGCCCTCCTTAATTTTGCGAGACCGCCCAGACCTCAGTTCTCTCTGGTGAATATAAATGATATCCTTGAGCTCGCCGCGAGCTTTTCCCTGCAGAAACCCTCTTTTTCGCCTATTAAGGCCTTAAAGGACTTTGACGAGCATCTTCCTGAAACCATGGCTGACCCAATGCAATTGCAACAGGTATTTATGAACCTGATTCTAAATGCGGCAGAAGCCATGCGCGAAGGAGGAACATTGACACTGAAAACCTCCTATGATAAATCTTCGAGCAAGCTCCAGGTAATAATTTCTGATACAGGCGAAGGTATAACAGATGAGATGAAAGAGAAAATTTTCCAGCCATTCTTCACAACCAAATCAAAGGGCACCGGCCTGGGGTTGGCGATTTCCAAAAGATTGATCGAACAGCACGGGGGAAACATTATAGCTGAAAGCAATCATCCTAAGGGGACCATATTCAGGATCAGTTTCCCTCTTGTGCGAAAGCTAGAGGAAGAGGCGGCATAATGACAAGCAGAAAGATTTTCCTGCTAGATGACGATGAACTCATTGTAACCATGCTTTCCAGGGCATTGAAAAAAGATGGCTACCAGATAAAGTCTGAAATAAAAACCAAGGACGTGGTTGATAAGATCAGGGGATGGTCCCCTGATGTTGTAATGCTGGATATAAATATGCCTGAGAAGAGCGGCATTGATATACTCCAGGAATTAAAGAGCAAGGAGATTGACACTCAGGTTGTTATGCTATCTGCGGACGACACCGCTGAGACAGCAGTCAGGGCCATGAAGCTTGGTGCTGCAGATTACCTGACCAAACCCTTCAACATGGATGAAGTACGGATTGTAATCAGCAATCTCATGGAAAAACATAAACTCAAGCATGAGGTTGAATACTACAGGAACATAAGTTCACAGCTCTTTGAAAAGGAGATCCTCGGAACATCAAACGCGATAAAGGACCTGAAGACAAAGGGAGAAAAGATAGCCCAGGCCCATGTTTCAAGCGTACTCATAACAGGTGAAAGCGGAACTGGCAAAGAACTTGTCGCAAGGTATATACATTCTCTTATGCATGGGGATTCTAGCGAGGGCTATGCCCCCTTTAGAGCTGTCAACTGCACGGCATTGCCGGATACATTACTGGAAAGCGAGCTTTTCGGTTATGAAAAAGGCGCGTTCACTGACGCTAAATCTGACAAAAAAGGCGTCTTTGAACTGGCTGACGGCGGCTCGATACTCCTTGATGAGATAGGGGATATGAAACCAAATCTCCAGAGCAAGCTCTTGCGAGTCCTGGAGGAAAGGAAAGTAAGGCGCATCAGCGGAAACTCTGAGATACCAATTGATGTGACTGTTATTGCGACTACAAACATGGACATCCAGAGTGCGATTGATAGGGGCGAGTTCCGGATGGATTTGTTCTACAGATTGAATGCCCTTTCACTTTTTATACCCCCTCTTAGAGACAGGAAGGAGGACATTATGCTCCTTTCCAAACATTTTCTCTCTACGTTTACGACTAGATACAAAAACCAGAAAATCAGGGATTTCTCGCCTGAAGCTGAAAAGTGTTTAATAAACTACAGATGGCCCGGCAATGTAAGAGAGCTAAAGAATGTGATAGAAAGAATAGTCGTACTTGAGAATACGGAGTTTATCCTGCCAGAGCATCTTCCAAGGGAGATGCTGAATCAGGCGGGGGCCTCATGTTTTCAGCAAAAGGACAAGTTCGTTCTGCCTGAAAAGGGCATATCACTTGACGACATAGAAAAAGACCTTATTATACAGGCTCTTGACAGAGCTAATAATAACAAGACCATTGCAGCAAAACTTCTGAACATAAGCTACGATTCTTTGCGCTACCAGATAAAGAAATTCAGGCTAGACCAGGAGTGAGCTGATCAAAGAAGAATAAACCTGGGGCTGCTCTAATATTTTTATTCCCATCCCATAGTTCATTCCTTCCGGTAACTTACTTTCAGCTGAAAGGTAAGACGGCGTTTCAGAGATCGACTCGATAGTCCTGACGACCCGTCCCTTAAGCGGGATCCTTTCTTCTTCGGTGACCTTAAGGGTGATATCCAGGGTAGCCCCGCATTCACAAATAATGTCTGTGACAATAAGCATACCTGTAGAAGAAAGGTTAAATACCATACCCTTACACCCATTGCCAAATCTGACTGGAAATGTTTTCTGCACCCTCTGTACCCTCTGCAAGGAGAGTGCCTTCATGAGGACGTATCTCAGTTCATCAAGGTTGAACGGTTTTCCCATACATTCAGATGCGCCTTTCTGAATCGCTTCGTGCCGTATTCCCCCATCCTCACTGGAAGTAATGATAATAACTCTTGTCTTCGGGGATTTTTGCTTAATATATTCAAGGACCTCCCAGCCGCTTATGCCGGGCAGGTTTATATCAAGAATGACGACATGGTACAAACGCTTCTGCATGTGTTCGATCGCCTCTTCCCCGGTTATGCTGGCCGTAACATTAACGAAATCTTTTTCAAAAAAACGTTTCATGCCTGACAAAAGCAGTTCATTGTCATCAACTAGCAAGACATTTTCTGTACGCAACATCAAGTTTCTTTCCTTTCAGAGCACGGCACAATATTTTCCTTAAATTTTTTAAAGCAAAATATATGCCTATATTTAAATCTTTCTTAAATAGTGTTTATCCATAAGACAAGAAGTGGTCATCCCCGGGCTAGCCCCGGGGATGCGGAACCTTTTGTAAACACTTGATTCCAGCCTGAGAACTGCGGTAGTGACGAACAGGAAAAGAGAGTTTGAGGAAGACTCCAATTAATTTAATTCGATTGTTTTTTTAAATATTTTTCAGGGTAAATATACAGGAATTTATAGTTGCTGCTATTATTTTTTGGTGAAATAACCATGTCTGCAAGGTGAATTCGCTGACCTGATAACTGGGGATAGCACTTCATCTGCGCTCCATAACTTTTGCCTCACGCTTTTCAGAAACACACAGCCGGAAGGAAATAGTATCCATTTAGCTACGGGAAGCAATTATCATAAAATCTTCCCTCGCCTCCCTTTTCCAAACCGCCCATTGGACACAAATATTGCTGGGCACGTATGTTCATCAGCCGGGGCAGGCATAGAGGGACAGCACCTACAGAATACGGGGGGGGGAAGAAGGGCGTATGCCATAAGCCCTTACGGGATGTCCTGCTTACGATTCACGCTTTAAGCCGTTCATCTTTACCTATTGTCCCGTTCCTCCCTGTGGAAAAGGGAGGTTACCAGTCTCTGGCGGGCATCTGCGGTCGCCAGGGTCATGAAGGATTTTTACAGCTATAGCTAACCCGTAATTGAAGAGTTGCCTGGAACAAATCTTTTTTATTGAGAATAATCATGACTCAAGTTAATATAAATGCAGTCTCTAGTTTCACAATCAATATAACTCAGGAGGTACTCATGGTTGTCGGAAAGCCATTTCTTACTGTCGAGCAGATACAGAACAAGAACCGCGAACTTGCGGACAGGATATCGAATGATTATAAAGGCAAAAACCTGCTTGCAGTAGGGATTCTCAAAGGCGCATTTATATTCTTCAGCGATATTGTAAGACTGATCAGAGTTCCCTTGTACATTGATTTCCTTGTAGTCTCGAGTTACCTCAAATCAGAGTCCTCAGGGGAAATCATAATGCATTCTGACGTAAGGGAAGAGATAGCGGACAAAGACGTTCTCCTGATAGAAGATATCGTAGACACAGGAATTACCCTGAACTACATAAGGGAAAGGATTCTGCAAAAAGAACCTAAAAGCCTCAAGATATGCACTTTCCTCGACAAGAAAGCCAGAAGACAGGTAGATGTTCCGATCGATTATGTCGGGTTTGAGATACCGGATAAATTCGTTGTCGGCTACGGACTTGATTATGATAATAAGTTCAGGAACCTGCCTTATATCTCAACATTCAAGAAAACCACATAGTTGCCCGGAGGTGTTCAGATGTATGAATTATCGATAGAAACAGGTTTTGCCAGTGCTCAT
>JAGSYM010000006.1 GCA_018262395.1 Nitrospirota bacterium
CTCTGGACACTGATTCCGACAACCGTCGCCCTGATCGTCATTCAGGAAATGGTCGCGAGAATGGCCGCAGTTACCGGCAAAGGACTGTCTGATCTGATACGGGAAAATTACGGGGTAAGGTCAACATTCTACATGATGACTGTCCTCTTCATCGCTAATTTCGGTACGACAGTCGCCGATTTTGCCGGATGGGCTGCAAGTATGGAGATTCTTGGTTTCAGCAAGTATTTCATGGTACCGCTGGGTGCATTATTCATCTGGTTTCTGGTCGTTAAAGGGAGCTACCGGTTTGTTGAGCGAATTCTCCTTATTGCATGCCTGCTCTATTTTGGGTATGTTTTTTCAGGTTTCATGGCAAAACCGCAATGGTCACGCGTAGTATATTCGACCTTTGTGCCCCAGATACAGTGGAATGCCGAGTTTATTATGCTCAGCATAGCAATCATCGGGACAACCATAACGCCATGGATGCAGTTCTACCTGCAATCATCCATAGCTGAGAAAGGCATCACGAAAGAGGAATATAAAGCATCAAGACTTGATGTATTTATCGGGTGCAGTATTACTGATATTGTCTCTTTTTTCATCATCGTTACCTGTGCAACCACCCTATTTCCGCTCGGAATGAGGATCAATGAGGCTTCTGAGGCAGCACTCGCTCTGAAACCTCTTGCAGGTAACTACGCATTTCTCATCTTTGCTGTCTGCCTTGCGAACGCATCGTTGCTTGGCGCGATTATTGTGCCCCTTGCAACGTCATATTACATCTGTGAAGCGTTGGGATGGGAAAGAGGTGTGAACAAGACATTCAGGGAGGCGCCTCAGTTTATGTGGATTTATACCTTTATGATCGTTATTGCCGTCATTGTGATACTCATTCCCGATGCACCCCTGGTTTTCCTTATGGTTCTCTCTTCTGTTCTCAACGGCATGCTTCTTCCCTTTGTGCTGATCTATGCGCTCTCACTCGTCAATAATAAGAAAATCATGGGCGAATATGTGAACCCAAAATTTTACAACGTAATATCCTGGGGAACTATCGGTGCGATAACAGCCCTTGCGGTTTTTTTCGTTATCACCATCTTGATCCCCTTAGGGGCCTGATATGGTCAAAGCGATCGAATGGGTTGATGGCAAAGTTATCATGCTTGATCAGACAAAGCTTCCTTTTGAAGTTACGTATATCGTCTGTACTGATTACCTCATGGTGGCAGATGGTATCAGAAAGCTCCGAATACGCGGAGCACCTGCCATTGGTATAGCCGCAGCAATGGGCATTGCACTGGCTGCGCAGGATATACATTCAATCAATTCCGCACAGTTTATGAAAGCCATTGAACCGGTTTTTTATGAAATGCTCTCTACACGTCCAACAGCAGTGAATATCTCCTGGGCTGTTGAAAGAATGAAGAAACTTATAAAAAGTAAAAAGGAAGAATCTGTCTCCACACTCAGAGATTTGCTTGTCCGGGAAGCTCTGTCCATACTTGATGAGGACATTGCAGTCAATAGGGCAATCGGCAGATGGGGAGCTGAATTTATCAAAGACGGAGATACAATTCTTACCCATTGCAATGCAGGCGCACTGGCAACCGGTGGATACGGCACAGCGACAGCACCCATGCTCGTTGCAAGAGATCAGGGGAAAAAGATTCAGGTTATAGCAGATGAAACAAGACCTGTGCTTCAGGGTGCACGGCTCACTGCATGGGAGCTCATGCAGGAAAACATCCCGGTAACCCTTATTACGGACAGTACAGCGGGTTCTCTTCTCAGGAGAGGTGAGATAGACCTTGTGATTGTTGGAACTGACAGGACGGCCCGGAATGGTGATGTAGCAAACAAGATCGGCACTTATCCGTTAGCAGTGCTCTGCAGGGAAAACAGGGTCCCTTTCTATGTCGCAGCCCCCTTCAGCAGCATTGACTTTTCCACGGCTTCGGGTGACCGCATTCCGATTGAAGAGAGGAGTCCGGAAGAGGTGACCCATATTCTTGGGATCTATCCCATAGCACCGAACGGGGTAAAAGCAAGAAATATCGCCTTCGATGTAACCCCTCATAAATACGTAACGGCGATTATAACCGAAAAAGGTGCCTTCAGTCCAAAAGATATAAAAAAGTTATGCCGCAGAAATACTAATACTGAGGACTTTCGTATAAAAACATGAGAGCAGTGAGAATCTCAGTCATTTGCTTGACTTTAAAACAATCGCTACACTACCATTAAGAATGAATCTGGACGATATCTTCACATCATATGAAGCTGACCTCAGGCTCGCAGAAGACAGGATGAAGGATCTTTTCCGAAGTCCTGTCCTTGCCATACCTCTCATAGGGCAGCATATCCTTGACGGCGGCGGAAAGAGAATGAGGCCGCTCATCCTGTTGCTCAGTTCAGAACTCTCGGGATACAGTGGTGATGCCCGCCTTACTCTTGCAGGAATCATTGAGTCGATTCATACTGCATCTCTCCTGCATGATGATGTTGTCGATAGTGCAGACATACGGAGAGGCAAACCGCCTGCCCATTCGATTTGGGGGAATCAGGTCGTTATCCTTATGGGGGATTTCCTTTATTCCAACGCCCTGAGGCTTGCAGTCCGGCAGGAAAGCCAGCGCATTATGGAAGCCCTGTCCGAGGCAACAACCCGGATGACCGAGGGTGAGTTATTGCAGCTTTCCAAAACAGGAGACCCGGATATTACTGAGGAAGACTACCTTAATATCATATCGGCAAAAACAGCCGCATTAATTTCCGCTGCATGCAGAATAGGTGCAATCCTTGGCTCATTACCTGAAGAGAAAGAAAATGCACTATCGGTCTTTGGGAAAAAGGTGGGCATGGCCTTCCAGATGGCAGATGACATCCTGGATTACATGGCAGACGAAGGAGAACTTGGCAAGCGTTTGGGAAAGGACCTCAGGGAAGGCAAAATAACCCTCCCTCTTATTTATCTCCTGAAAAAGGCTAACCCTCGTGAGAAGGATGACGTGAGGGCAATTATTCAGGATGGGTTTAAAAAGAGCGGCCTCATGAAAATCCTCAGGCTGTTCAATAAATACAGCATAATCAAGAATTCCCTCATGAAGGCTGATCAACTCATTGCTGATGCAAAAGCTGAACTTTCTCTTTTTCCGGACTCTCCGGCAAAGAATGCACTTTTTAGAATAGCCGACTATTCCCTGTCAAGGAGCAAATGAATGCACCCCCTTGTGGAACTCGCAAGAAAGAGCGTCGAAGCACATATCAGGGAAGGAACTACAATCGGCTTACCTGACCCTCTGCCTGCAGAAATGTCCGGGAGGGCAGGTGTATTCGTCTGCATTAAGAAACGTGGTGAATTAAGAGGGTGTATCGGTACATTTCAGCCTTCATCCGAATGTATCGGGGCCGAAACAGTGATGAATGCCATATCTGCTGCAACAAAAGACCCGAGGTTTGCCCCTGTCGTCGAAGAAGAACTCAATGATTTAACCTATTCAGTTGATGTGCTTTCCTCTCCTGAAAAAGTATCCGGACTGTCCGATCTTAATCCAAAAAAATACGGTATCATTGTTGTCAGTGGGTTCAGAAGAGGTCTGTTGCTTCCCGACCTTGAGGGGGTTAATACGGTAGAAGATCAACTGAGAATCACGAAAATGAAAGCCGGTATTCTTCCTCATGAAGAAGTAGAAATTTACCGGTTTGAGGTTATACGATACAAATGACAGAAAAATCAGGTAAGATGCAATTTGTGAGAAAATAACCGGGTAATCATTTTCTCTTAAAGACCCCGCTCCTGCCTCCCCGTTTTTCCATGAGAATAATATCTGATATCACCATATCTTTATCCACAGCCTTGCACATATCATATATCGTCAACGCTGCGACAGAAACTGCGGTCAATGCCTCCATTTCAACACCTGTCTGTCCCGTAACCTTCACCGTGGACTCTATAGAAATCTTTCTTTCTTCCGCATCGATACTCAGGTCAAGATCGACTGAAGTGATATTCAACGGGTGGCACATAGGTATCAGTTCCGCGGTCTTCTTTGCAGCCATAATACCCGCAATGCGTGAAACACAGAGCACGTCACCTTTGGGTACTTTTTTATCCTGAATGAGTTTCAGGGTTTCAGGTTTCATGGAAACAGACCCTTTGGCTACAGCGATCCGTTTGGTTGATTGTTTTTCGCTGACATCAACCATTTGTGCCCTACCCTGTTTATCAAGATGTGTGAGCTTTTTCATGCCTGCACTCTATGGTGCCGAAGGCGGGACTCGAACCCGCACGGCCTTGCGACCACTAGACCCTGAACCTAGCGCGTCTGCCAGTTCCGCCACTTCGGCTCCCTCATTATTATACACGACCATCATCTTCTTTAGGGGAAGTGCTCCGGAGAAACAGGGATCCAATTGCGCCTAACAGGGCAACTCCAGCGGCGAGTAAGAGCGCCGGAGATAAGGAATGGCTAAAATCTGCGACATAACCGGCAACACCAGGACCGGCAGCCTGGCCGATACCGAAGAAAAGCGTGACAAAGCCAAGTCCCGCTGATGAAAGTCTTGGACCAAGCAGATCTCCACACGTTGCAGCCATTATTGCAGGGATACTCCACGCCGAGATTCCGAACAGGACAGCAGAAAGGACAAAGCCCGGCGATGAAGGCCAGAGCGCAAACAGGCCGAAGGCTGTAGCCTGGATAACATAGACGACTACAAGAGCTGTTTTGCGTCCAACAGTGTCCGAAACCCAGCCCCATATCACACCGCACAACAGGCTGAACCAGCCCATGAGCATAAACAACCTGCCGGCTGACGCCTGTGTATATCCACCCTCAGCTATCAGGTACTTTGTAAAGAAGGTCATGTAAATGATATATGAGAATCCAAAAGCGACGTATATCAAGCCCAAATGCCATACAATACCAGACCGATACACCTTTCCCCAGTTCAATTTTCTGATTTTGACTGTGATAGTCTCGCTGTCTCCTTGAGCACCTAAGGGACGAAGACCGAGTTCCGAGGGACAATTGCGGAGAATAGTAAAGGCAAGAACCGCCAGCCCAAAGGTTATACCTGAAAAAATAAACCAGCAAACCCGCCAACCGTTCGAGCCATAAGCAGCCAGCACGTGGGGTACAAAAAACCCTAAAACAATTAACGCTATTGAAGAGCCTGTTACGCCGATCCCTGTGGCCAAACCAGAGCGGCGCTGAACAAACCATGCAGCCAGTAAACCAAGGGCTGGAACATTGCTGGCACCGCTGCCAATACCGGTAAGGGCCCTCCATGCCGCAGCAGCAGCGAAGCTATTTGATAGGCCGGTCAGTAGCATGCCCACGGCCGCCACAGTAAGCCCAACGGAAATGACGAACCGGGGACCATAACGCGCCGCGAGGGCTCCTCCAAGAACAGATAAAGATAGATATCCGATGAGATTGGCAGTGGCAAGGCTACCTGCCTCGGTATTGTTGAGACCTAACCCCAACTGCATAGCGGGCAGAACCATCGTATAGCCGAACCGAGCCAATCCGAGAGCACCAAAGACGACAAGAGTCCCAACAGCAAGGATGATCCATGCGTAGTGAAATGATGTTTTCATGACATAAAGGAAAGATTCCGGCCCCTCCAATATGATGGCAGGCGGACAAGCCGGAATGAAAGATTTGAATATCCTAAATAAGTTTTAAGATATTGGGTCAGTAATGACATATATTTTCTCTATATAGACAGGACATAGTATTTGAGCGGATTTATTTTGCCGATATTCATACAATCCACATATTGAAAATATAGAGGCAAAATACCTCGGAGGTCGAAGACCGAGAATGAGTGAGAATACTGTGTTCTGTCATATAAAACATTGATTAGAATGATAAAGATTAAAGGCTTCTGTCGGCTACCTCTGCGAATAATCTCAACTTCTCCATCATTAAGGTGAATTTCTTCGGTATGAGGGATTGTGGGCCATCGGAGAGAGCATGTTCCGGGTCAGGATGTACCTCAATGATAAGACCGTCTGCCCCGGCAGCTACTGCAGCAAAGGCCATTGGAGCTACATACAGATAATTTCCCGTAGCGTGTGACGGATCTACCACAACCGGCAGATGGGTTTTCTGCTTTAAGACCGGTATCGCTGAGAGATCAAGCGTATTGCGGGTGGCAGTCTCAAAGGTTCGAATACCGCGCTCACAGAGGATTACTGACTGATTTCCTTCACTCATAATATATTCAGCGCTCATGAGTAGTTCCTGAATAGTCATCGACATCCCCCGTTTTAACAGGATCGGTTTCTTAAGCTGTCCAAGCTTTTTCAGGAGTTCAAAGTTCTGCGCATTTCTTGTTCCAATCTGGAGGATATCCGCATATTCTGCAACGAGCTCCGCGGTTTCAGGATTTACAACTTCTGTAATGATTGGCAAGCCTGTTTTTTCCCTGGCATCTGCAAGGAGTTTTAAGCCTTCTTCTTTCATGCCCTGAAAAGCATACGGAGATGTCCTCGGTTTAAAAGCTCCTCCCCGTAACACCTTCGCACCTGCTTTCTTTACTGCAACTGCGACCTCGATAATCTGCTCTTGGCTTTCCACTGCACACGGTCCTGCAATAACCACGATATCTTTATCACCTATAGCTACCTTCTCGCTGATTTGTACGATGCTCGTCTCTTTTTTAACTTCTCTCGATGCAAGTTTGTAAGGCTTGAGAATGGGGACTACACTTTCCACCCCCTGCATAAACTCGATTGACTGGAGAACAACCTTTCCCCGCTCGTCTCCGACCGCACCTATCACATCTCTTGTTGCTCCATGGATAATGTGAGGTTTATATCCGAATTCCTTAATTTTCCTGATAACCTCATCCCTCTCACGTTTTGTTGCGCCTGCTTTCATTACAATGATCATTACTCAATCTCCTTTTTCCTGCCCTGAAAGTAAAAAGGCTGGGGGGCTTCCCCCAGCCTTAATGTTTTCCTTTACGCTATCGTTTTAAATTTTGAACTGGAGATTCCACCTCAGGAATTGACCGCATTTCGCATTGTCGGCATAGAAATCCCCGGGGACAAAATACTCATACTGGAAAAAGCCATCGATATTTTTATTGAATTTGTGGGTAAGAAATAGCGTCGGAAGATGTCCTCTCTCATAACCATGGGCAAACATTCCCTTGTGCGGCGTCAGTGGCTGTGCCCATTCGTTCGCCCTCCAGTACTGATATGATAAAGCTAACTTCGTGTCCGGTGTTAATTCCATAGTCACTTTTGCCATAAATAGCTGGGAATTTGACCAGTAAGCCGCAACCCCGTTAGCCTCTCGATAGAACTCAAGGATGTATGTATAGATAAGGAGTTCATTCCAGTAAGGCTGCCTGGAATATAGGGGGTCAAAATTTTCGTTTTTATCGGTATCAGGATCGTCTCCGGATAGTGTAACAAAACGAAGCTCAAACTCAGGCTTTAGCTTCCAGTCTGCAAATTTACGGCTTCCAAAGATATATCCTCCGTATCCCTCTCTGTCTTGCCCTGAGTATCCACCAGCGGACTGATCTCCGTCATACTCTCCAATTTGATACGCGAATTCTCCTCCAAAGGTCCATGGACCGGAAGTATACACCGCCCGTGCTCCGACTGTATGCAGATCGAGTTCAGGAATGACCGGAGTAATCCGGGATGTAACCGGAACTTCCTCTTCCATTTTATAAACATAGTATGGTTCTATATTCAGCTTGTCACTCAGTTTATCTCTGCCATACACGACAAAAGCCTGTGAGTCTGATACGTCCAATATCTTCTTCTTGTTGTAATATGTTCCGCTATTTTCAATAGCCGTGCGCCAAGTCGGCAGATATGTGTCTTGAAACCGGTTTGTTATATAGACAAAATCCACATTGTGCTCCTGATTGATTCTCCATTTCGCCTTCGCTGCATTGAAGTAAAAAGTCCTCGATCCATCCTGAGGGGTTCCATCAGAGAATAAAAAACCCTCACCATACTTGTCCGTCGGGAAAAAATCCTGTCTGCCTATTTTGAGGTCAACCGGCAATCCAAAAACATTGTTCGCTTTGATATACAAATTATCAACAACACCCTCATTCTCATCCAGTTCTGTGAACTTGTTTCCCTTTGGGTCTCCTGAGTTACGTGGGTACAGGTGAGGACCCATATTATAGTAAACTTCACTGGTAAGCTTAAGGAATACACCAGTATCCTTATTAAAATCAGCACTGCCCCAGAGAGATGTCTTGAAGCGGAAGAAATTATAATCGTAAGTAGTATTAGATTGTTCCATCGTTTTTAAATCCAGCAAATTATCCCATATCTCCTGCCTGATTCTTTCCGAAGCGCCAAACTTGTAGGTTACTTCAGCATGCACTGCTGTAATAAAAAAGAAAGCTACTAACCACACTGTGAAACCAACTGCAATCCATTTTTTCATCAGGTTCCCCCTCCTATTTAATAAAGATTTGCAAGAATACCATATCCACTATTTTTTTTAAACACTTTTATATATCCTGATATCATTTACAAGGATCTTCTGTCAACAACCCTTTTTACCCTTCCCTCGAACCTCTCAAGAGTCTGTTTCTCTACCGGTTTAACCTCCACAGATATGCCGAGTTCCGATGCGAGTCTCGATTTGATCCGTTCAATAAAATCTTTCTGTTTCCTGACCTGGTCGAAAAAGATCGACTCAGATACCTCCACAAGTACCGTCAGTTCATCAACTGCGGCCTTCCTGTCAAGAATTATTTGATAATGCGGCTCTGTTCCCTGAATCTCAAACAGCACCGACTCAATTTGAGTTGGGAAAATGGTGATTCCCCGCAATATGATCATGTCATCTGTCCGTCCCATAACCTTGTTCATCCTGACAAATGTCCTGCCACAGGGACAGGGTTCACTGATGAGGCTCGTCAGATCCCTGGTTCTGAACCGTATGACAGGGAATGCTTCCTTTGTAAGCGTCGTTATAACCAATTCACCTGTTTTCCCCTCAGGCAAAGGTTCGAGTGTTTCAGGATCGACAACTTCAACGAGAAAGTGATCTTCATTGATGTGGAGACCGTTCCTCTCATGACATTCCCCTGCAACTCCGGGACTCATCACTTCACTTAACCCGTAGTTGTCAGTAGCAACAATCTTGAGCTTTTCCTGCAATTCACGCCTCACGGCCTCAGACCATGGTTCTGCTCCGAAAAGCCCGTATTTGAGAGAAAGGGAGTTCACATTAATACCCATTTCTAAAATAGTATCAGCTATCGAAAGAGCATAACTCGGGGTACACATGAGTGCGGTTGTCTTGAAATCCTGCATTATTTTTATCTGCCGCCTCGCGTTAACGCTCGATATCGGTATTACGGAAGCTCCAATCCGTTCAGCTCCATAATGCAGCCCTAAGGCGCCGGTGAACAGTCCGTAATCAAATGCAATCTGAACTATATCATTCTGCGTAACCCCCCCTGCAACAAGAATTCGTGCTGCGAGATTCGACCAGATCTTTATGTCATTACGGGTATAGCCAACGGCTGTAGCCATTCCGGTTGTACCGGAAGAAGTCTGAACCCTGACTACCTCGCGCAGGGGAACAGCAAACATACCATAGGGGTAACTCATCCTTTGGTCATCCTTTGAAGTAAAGGGCAATCTCCTTACGTCTTCAAGCGAACGGAAGGAATCGGGGTCAATTCCCAGTTCATCGAATTTTTTCCGGTAAAAAGGAACATTCATGTAGACTCTTAATAGCGTAGATTGCAGTCGCTCAAGCTGCAACTGCTGAAGAGCTTGCCTGCTAATGCATTCTTTCTCACCTTCCCAGTACATATATTCCCTCCGTGTTATTAAAAAACATCAAATCTCGTAGTCAACATCCCTGCCTAAATAGGCTCTCTGGACATCCCTGTTCAAAAGGAGGTCTTCTGCAGGACCCTGGAGTATTATTCTCCCTGTTTCGAGAACATATCCCGTATGTGCAATCCTCAGCGCACTCCGCGCATTCTGTTCAACGAGAAGTACGGTAAGGCCATAGGTGTTCCTCAACTCAACGATATACCGAAAGATCTCTTTGATCACAATCGGCGCAAGTCCCATACTCGGTTCATCAAGTAACAGTAACTTTGGTCTTGCCATTAAGGCGCGGCCGATAGCAAGCATCTGCTGCTCTCCACCTGAAAGAGTTCCTGCAAGCTGCTTCTTCCGTTTCTTTAAGACAGGGAAAATTGAGTAAATCATTTCCATATCATTTTTAATGTCCGAACGCTTTTTCAGGGAATACCAGTTAAAAGAACCGAGAAGCAAATTGTCTTCAACGTTTAACGGCTTGAAAACAAGGCGTCCCTCGGGGACGTGAGAAATGCCGCTTTTTACTATCGCATCCGGTCTCAGTTTCGAAATATCACACCCATCGAATATCAAACTGCCATTGCCCGACTTCATAAGGCCTGATATCGTTCGCAGGAGCGTTGTCTTGCCTGCCCCGTTACTTCCGATGAGTGTGACAATCTCCCCTTTGTTCACATGGAGAGAGACTCGCTTGATTGCATGAATCTTGCCGTAAAAGATGTCGACATTCTTAAGTATGAGCACTATATCCCCTCGGCATCTCTTCTTCATCTCCGAGATATGCAACAATCACTTCCGGATTTTTCTGTACTTCAAGAGGTGTGCCGTCAGCAATTACCTCACCAAAATTAAGGACAGTTATCGAGTCACTTATCCTCATCACAAGGTCCATATCGTGTTCGACGAGGACGACGGTTATCTTCAGATGGTTCCGTATTTTCTTAATGATTTCTCCGAGATCACGGGTTTCCTTCATATTTAATCCTGCAGCAGGTTCATCCAGAAGGACAAGTTGCGGTTCAGTAGCCAGAGCTCTTCCGATCTCTAAAATCCTTTGCTCTCCGATAGGAAGATTGGCGGCTAATTCATCTCTTCTGGGACTAAGGTTGATATACTCAAGAATCTTTGCGCTTTTTTCTTGTATTTCCCTCTCTTCCTTCATGACAGTTGGTAGCTTAAGCCCCGATGAAAAGAATCCCGACCTGGTTCTGGCATGCCGGCCAACCATAATATTTTCAATCACAGTCATATTTCCGAATAATTCTACATGCTGAAAAGTTCTTGATATACCCTTTCGGGCAATCCTTGTTGGAGTTAAGTGAAAAATCTTCTCGCTCAAAAAAAGAACTTCACCTTTATCCGGCTGATAGATACCGCTCACAATGTTGAGAAGGGTAGTTTTCCCCGCACCGTTTGGCCCTATGAGTGCCTTAATCTCACCCTTCTTCACCTCACAACTGACATGTGACAGGGCAGTAAGTCCCCCGAAACTTTTCGATACATCCCTAATGCTTAGCAACCGCAAGACCTCTTAATTTTTTTATTTTTTCGATCATGATCGGAACCAATCCCCTCCTAAAAAACATAAGGGATAACGTCAGAATTAATCCGTACACCAGCACATCCAACTCTTCAAATCTTCTCAACAGTTCCGGCAAAACAGTGATCACCACCGCACCGATAATAGCACCCCACAAATTCGTAATCCCCCCAACAATCACCATCGTGAGGACTAAGATAGAGTAAAATAACGAAAAACTACTCGGACTGATAAATGTCACATAATGTGCATACAGACTGCCTGCCAGAGAAGCATACACTGCACTGAGGATAAAAACTTTTATTTTGAGTGTAACAACATTCAGCCCCATTGCATTGCATGCCAACTCACTGTCATGAATTGCTCTCAATGCCCTTCCGGTCCTTGAACGAATGAGATTTATGGAAAAGAGCATTACCGCAGCAACAAGACTCCAGATCAGGTAAAAATATCCTGTTGTTGAATCTACGGTATACCCTAAGAAGCTGAAATGAGGTATATCTCCAAAACCTGACGGACCACCCGGGCCCCATTCATTGAGAATGACGTATATAATTTCGCCAAACCCAAGGGTGGCTACTGCCAGGTAATGTCCTTTTAATCTCAGGGCAGGGACTGCCAAGAGCACTGCAGCAATCCCGGCAGCAATCATTGCCAGGATTACACTGATCACGACAGGAAACCCTCCATGCAGGCTTAACATGGACGAGACATAGGCACCCACCCCATAAAACCCCGCTTGTCCTAAAGAGACCTGACCTGCATATCCCATGAGTATGCATAATCCTATTGCAACCAGGGCATTTATCCCCGAGAATATTCCCACCGTCAGTGTATAGGTGCTTCCCGATAGGACAGGCAGGAGGATAACCAGCACGATGAAAATGACAAATGCTATTAAATCCTCTTTTTTCATGTAGTTAAAACTTTCTCAACTCGAGCATCGTCTTGCTGACAAATAATCCGGCAGGTTTAAAAAAGAGAATCAACAGGAGAATGATCAAGGCTATACCATCCTTCATCCCCGAATGAATGTATCCCGCAGTCATAGATTCGAGTATGCCGATAAGAAACCCCCCAATTACCGCACCCCTATTGCTCCCGAGTCCTCCCATTATTGCAGCACAAAATCCTTTCACCGCAAGCATAGGGCCTTTATCATATTCCATAAGGGAAATAGGAGTTATCGCCATGCCACCGATCGCACCAACGATACCACTCAATACAAAAGAAAACATGACCATTCTGGACACATTAATTCCAACCAACTGAGCTGCGGTAGGATTTACTGCACAAGCAAGCATGGCTTTTCCAACAATAGTTTTCTTAAAGAAAAAAAACAGTGAGACGATGCAGAATCCGGTAATCCCGATGACCCACAGAGTCTGTTGCTGGATGATTGCCCCGTAAACGTTCACCGGTTCTCCTTCGGTAAAAGAAGGGTAAACGTAGGGCTCTTTCCCAAAGCTGAACATTAAAACCCCTCGCAACAGAATTGAAACTGCAACAGTAATCATGATCATCAACATCAGATCCGGATTTTTTAACGGTTTTATCGTCAGTCTCTCCATGAGGAGCCCGATGACCCCTGCTGTAACAATGGTAAACGCTACGGAGTGATTCGGAAAAAAACCACATCATAAGACCACCAATCACGACAAATTCACCCTGGGCAAGATTTATGATAGATGTGGCGTTATAGGTAATATTGAAACCTATACCAACCAAGGCATAGACAGCCCCGACAGTAAGACCTGAAAAAAGGAATTGTAAGAAGACTGTAAGCAAATTGCGATAGTGCCTGAAGGGAATTGAGGGGATAGAAGATTATCCCCTCAATTGTTCAATCTATATTATTTTAAAATTTCCCAATCACCGTTTTTCACCACGACCATCTCGAAGGCATCCTTGTCCAAACCGCAGTGGTCATTCGGTGACATAGTAAAGATACCGCCTGTACCAGGCCAATTCCTGATGTTTGTCTCAATATAATCTTTAATCTTCTTTTTATCCGGACCCACTTTTTTCATTGCTTCTACGAGCATCATGATGGAATCATATGCATGCCCGCCAAACGTACCCGGCTCACTCTTATACCTTGCTTCATAATCTTGTGTATACTTTTTCAATAAAGCTTTCTGCGGGTGTTTATCGGGGAGCTTCTCCCATACAACCAGTCTCCCAAGTGGTGCTATAACTCCCTCCGCAGCCTTTCCCGCCAGCTCTATGTTCTTCTTGCTTCCCCAGCCATGGCTTTGATAGAGGGGGATTCCCATTTTCAGCGCATGCCAGTTTTTTGTCACAACTACCTGACCCGGCCCTACAGACCAGTTAATCACTGCCTGTGCGCCTGCTGCTTTAATTTTTGTAAGCTGTGTCGTCATATCCGAATCTTTTGGCCCATATTTTTCTTCTGCGACGATCGTCATGCCATATTTCGGTGCCATGTCAAGAAGTGCCTTTTTCCCGGCATCTCCAAAACCGGTTGATATGGTGATAATTCCCACCTTAGTTATTCCGTGCTTTTTCATATAGCCGTAGATCGCTTCAACTGCACTAACATCATACTGCGGAGTTTTGAAAACCCAGGTTCGATCCTTGACCGGCTGAGTTATCGGAGCTCCGGCTGCACAGGAAAGAAGCGGTGCGCTGGCACTATTCATAATAGGGACCAATGCCATTGATTCACCGGTAGTGGATGGCCCTATAATGGCTATCACTTTATCATTTTCAAGAAGTTTTTTGGCAGAGAGAACTGCCTGTGTTTCATCACTCTTTGTGTCTTCAATAATAATTTCCAGAGGATGTCCGTTTATCCCACCCGCTTTATTAATCTGCTCCTGGAGCATCAGTGCAGTGTTTTTTTCCGGCTCCCCCAGGAAAGAGGCAGCACCGGTAACCGCAAAGAGTGCTCCAATCTTATACGGATCTTTTGCATAAGCATTTACGAACAGAAGAGAAACAGACAATGCCACTACTAAGACTACGGCTAATCTTCTCATCGCCTTTTTCATGATATCCTCCTTTTATTGAATTATTCTGGGATTATTCAGTAATACTTCCCAGTTCCTTTGCAATGTCTCATAACGCGGAGAGTTCTTCTCCTCCCAGGATTCTTACTCCGGCTTGCCGCAGTATATCAATCGACTTTTCAAACTCATCAAAACGAAAAATAACAATGGCATTTTCTCCACTCTTTTCAACAAAGGCATACATATACTCTACGTTTATGCCTTCATCTTTTATGGTGTTGAGAATACCTGATAGTCCTCCCGGTTTATCCGGCACTTCAATTGCAATAACCTTCGTTTTTTCAACGGTAAAACCATAATCCTTCAAGACCCGCCGCGCTTTTTCTGTATCATTAACAATAAGTCTTAATATCCCGAAATCAGCAGTATCAGCAAGATAAAGAGCCCTTATATTTATGGACGCTTCAGACAGAACACGTGTCACTTCGGCAAGTCGTCCTGACTTGTTCTCAAGAAATATGGATATCTGTTCAACATGCATATTTCACCTTATTTGAAAAACATCGATACACAGATTATCACAATTGCAGCAAGAAAACAATATATGCAAGCATCAAGTTGAATGCAGCCATTTGTGCACGAAAATTTCAATATATGATAGAATTATGAACTTTTTTTT
>JAGSYM010000108.1 GCA_018262395.1 Nitrospirota bacterium
CCGGTATCCATGATTGTCCCGGGCAAGGAGAATAAGATGAAATGATGCGTCTTCACTGTCATGGCCATGTCTTTTCTCGAGACGGTTTCCCGATGTGATGTAGACTTCACTGCCGATGATCGGTTTTACCCCTGCTTTGGTCGCACGGCGATACATTTCGACAGCTCCGAAAAGGTTGCCGTGGTCTGTGATCGCTACCGCGGGCATTCTGAAAGCAGCCGCCTGTTCAACAAGTTCTTTTAGTCGTATCGCTCCGTCAAGAAGGCTGTATTCAGAATGCAGATGGAGGGGCACATAATCTGCGTGCTGATGCATAATAGAGATATTAACCTTATGAGTATTTTTTAGTCAATCGGTAACCCCCCCGCGCCCCCCTTAAGAAAAGGGGCGTAAGGGGTGATTTGAAAAGATATTTTTGTCGCTATGGTTTGCCGGCAAAAAGCTTTTCTGTTTTTGACAGCTATTTTTCATCAAGGGTATAATGGGTAAACTAATGAACCGAAGACTGATTATTATCCTCGCGCTTCTTTCCATTCTTATCGGGATCTCTGCCGGTGGGTATGTTGCCTACAGCATGGGGATACCGTCTATCGAAGAGATCAAGCAGTATAAGCCTGCAGGAGGCACAAAAATATATGCCGATGATGATGTGCTGATCGGCGAACTCAAAGCAGAGAAAGGGATTTTTGTCCCTTTGACGGCTATTCCCGAATTCATGATCAATGCAGTCGTAGCGGTTGAAGATTCACGCTTCTGGACGCATAAGGGCATTGACTATCTTGCGATAGCACGGGCTTTCATTAAGGACATCATTCATGTGGAGCTTAAGGAAGGCGGGAGCACCATAACACAGCAGCTGGCAAAAGTCGTGTTCCTGACACCGGAAAAAACGATTCAGAGGAAGATCAGGGAAGCTGCGCTCGCAATAAAAATAGAAAAAAACCTCACAAAAAAAGAAATTCTCGAATTGTACCTCAATAAGATATATTTCGGCCATGGTGCATACGGCGTCGAGATGGCTTCACGGAATTATTTCGGAAAATCGGTAAGGGACATAACGTTGCCGGAAGCCGCTCTCATCGCCGGCCTCATTAAGGCGCCTTCTCTTTATTCACCCTTCAATGACCTCGCAAAAGCCCGGGAGAGACAGAATATCGTGCTGTCCCGGATGGTGGATGAAGGGTACCTGAAAAAAGCTGACAAGGAGAATGCCCTCAGGCAACCGGTCTATTTATCAGGCGTGAGAAAGGGCCTCGAAGCGAATAATTATTTCACAGAATATATTCGAAAATATCTGGAAGATAAATATGGTATTGAGACTGTCTACAAAGGGAACTTCCGGGTCCACACAACCCTTGACAGAAAAGCTCAGGCGTCAGCAGCAAAAGCTGTGCAGGAAGGTCTCAGAGAGGTCGATAAAAGAAGGGGCTGGCGTGGTCCGCTTGACCATAAAAAAGAACTTGATATTGAGCGGGAGCTGAAGACGAAAGAACTGTCTGCCACCGTTTCCACAAGTCCTGGTGACTTGTCTTCAGGGCTTGTTCTCAAGGTGCATGATAAAGAGGCCCTCATAAAGGTGCGTGGCGTGATCGGAAAACTTGCAATTGAGGATGCCAGATGGGCATCGAAAGTTATTGAAGCAAAAAGCCGGACAAGCAAAATCCTGAAAAATTTTACCCTGCCAATGATACTGAAGCCCGGAGATATTGTAAAAGTGAGTATCAGAAGCATACAGGGGAAGCAGATCCGTCTCTTACTGCAGCAGGAACCTGAAGCAGAAGGCGCTCTCGTTGCTGTTGACCAGGAGACCGGATTCATCCGCGCAATGATCGGCGGATATGATTTTATAAAGAGCGATTTCAACAGGGCTGTCTATGCAAGACGTCAGCCGGGTTCAGCATTCAAGCCGATTATCTATGCTGCTGCTTTAGATCATGGATTTACTCCGGCGAGTATCATCAGGGATGAGCCGGTAACCTATCCCGGAGGGCCACGGGGCGACTGGTCTCCGGAAAATGCAGACCACAAATTTTATGGCCCGACCACCCTGAGGGAAGCGTTGACTTATTCAAGGAATGTGGTTACAGTTAGACTGGTTGACGCCGTCGGAATAAACAACGTACTGGATTTTGCCCGGACGGTGGGTATTCATGGGGAAATGCCGAGGAATCTGACTCTTGCACTTGGATCATTGAGTGTAACACCAATTGAGCTCGCACTCTGTTACAGCGTTTTTGCAAATGGCGGCATGAAAATCAAACCGATTACGATCAAATATATAACCGATTCAAAAGGCACGGTCATCGAAAGCAATGAGCCCGAGGGAGAAGAAGTGATAAGCCCCACCACAGCATTCCTGATCACATCCATGATGGAAGATGTTGTCCGCCATGGCACAGGATGGAGGGCAAAGGCCCTCGGCAGACCTGTTGCCGCTAAAACAGGCACAACAAATGAATACAGAGACGCGTGGTTCGTCGGGTATACAACAGACCTGACAGCTGCAGTTTGGGTAGGTTTTGATGATACGACACCGCTCGGAGCGCTGGAGACGGGAGCACGCGCTGCTTCTCCAATCTGGGTAGCGTTCATGAAAGATGTTCTGACCGGAACTCCAGAGGAATTCGCGGTACCTGAGGGCATCGTTGAACACACCATCGACCCAGCAACAGGCCTACTCACAAAAGATACAACTGCCGGAGTTGAGGAATATTTCAGGGAAGGGACAGAGCCGAAGCAGTATGCATCATCGCCTTCGGTCCCCAGGATAAGGGAAAAAGACATAAATCTTAATTTCGATTAGGGGGTAAACAATGGAAATGAAAAAGAGTACGTGGAGAAAAGGTGTAATCCTCAGTATTCTCGCTCTGCTGCTTACTTCACCTCTCATGGCAGAAGAAAATCCCTATGACAAGGCTGTCCGCGCCTATATGAAAAAAGATTTCAGGACCGCTGTCAAATATCTCAAGGAATACGTTGCGCAAAAACCGGATGCCCAGGCATATTACCTGCTCGGATATGCACTGTATAAGCAAAAAAGGCATGCTGAATCTGCGAAGTACTTCGAAGAGGCATACATTCTCGATCCGAATATTTCACCGGTTATAACAAAGTAGTGCCTATTCATGAAGTCGCAGTTTGTCATTATCCGGCTTGCTTGCCCGCCCTTCTTTTGGAGGGACCGGACAATCCATGGGTCGACAAGCTCACCATGACAACATGTCACCCTGAGTCTGTCGAAGGGTGGATCCCCCGATCGAGGCGGGAATGACAGATTGTATAAAGATTTTTATTAATAAACACACGGTAAACGCCCTGTTGACATTTCATGAGCGGTTAGGTAATATAACCCAACTTTTTTCGATCAGGAGGCACATATGGAAGGTTTGCACGAAGTACTTTTGATGGACGCATTCGTAAATCCTGAAGTAATTCCTCATAATGTCACCCATGCTTTTCTCGTTTCCATTCTGCTGATTGTTGCAGCCCTGATTGTCAAGGGGTCCCTGCGTTTGGTGCCGAGAGGGTTCCAGAATTTTATGGAGATGCTCATCGAACAGATTCTGAAGCTTGTTGACGACACCATAGGACATAAATGGAGCCGACCCCTGTTTCCTTTCATCTGTACCATATTCCTGTTTATACTCGTTGCAAATCTCATGGGCCTCGTTCCGGGCTTCACTGCGGCAACTGCAAATGTTAATACCAATGCCGCCATGGCTATCCCGGTGTTTCTGATGTATCATTTTTACGGAATAAAGGTCCATGGTGTTCATTATATTTATCATTTTCTTGGTCCTATCCGTTCACTCGCAGGCCTTCCGCTCATGATCATGATGTTCTTCATTGAAATCATCGGCCATTTTGTCCGGCCGCTCACCCTAACCGTTCGACTTTTCGGAAACATGACTGGTAAACACATTCTTCTTCTTGTTCTCGGCATTATTTCCCCTGCGGTTATTCCTGGAGTCATTTTGGGGCTCGGTCTTCTGGTCAGCGTTGTTCAGGCACTCGTCTTTACCCTTTTAACCACATGTTATTTCGCCGGTGCCGTTGAAGAGGCACATTAATTTACTATATTTAATGAAAGGAGGAAGGTAATAATGAAGAAAACCATCACAACGATTCTTATCGCCCTCACCCTGATCGTCGTACTGGCACCTGTATGCTTTGCTGAGGAAGCAGCAGCCGCAAAGGCCACATCAAATATCCTTTACTATGCCCTGGCTGCTCTTGGTTCCGCTATCGGAATGGGTCTTGCAGCCCTCGGTACCGGTATCGGTATGGGTACAGGTTTAGGTGGCGCATGCGAAGGCGTGGCAAGGAATCCTGGTGCATCAGGTAAAATTACCACAACCCTCATCATCGGTCTCGCGATGATCGAGTCACTCGCAATTTACGCACTCGTCGTCGTCCTCATCCTCATCTTCGTGAACCCGTTCGGAAAACTCCTCCAGTAAGACTGCGAGTTAAAGAGTACAAAAAAGGGCAGGTATCCCCTGCCCTTTTTTATTGCCTTCGAAACAAGCAGATTAGCTATCTATAGTCTGTTCATAAACTTATCTTATGGTATTCTCCTTAATGTGATTCTCCGGCTTGGAGAGTGTGTTGCAATAGAAGTCGCAGGTTTGTTGTCGTTGGAAAAAGTTCTCAGCAAACACGCAATAAAACTGATTAAATAGGTTCATGAAACAGGCGGTCAAAAGCATTGAAGAAATAAAGACAATCCTGAAGGAACATAAGAAAGATGTAGTTCTGAAGTATCGGGTGATCGAGATCGGTATCTTTGGCTCTTTCGTTCGTGGCGAACAGCGACGGCACAGTGATGTTGATATCCTCGTCAAATTCAATCAAAGAAATATCCCCGGCCTCAAGTTCATCGAGAGGGAGCGTTATCTGGAGAAGCTTCTCAGGAAAAAGGTTGACCTCTTCAGAAAGGGCGGTATCCGCCCTGAACTCAGGAAAGTCATCTTAAAAGAGGTTGTCTATATATGAGAAGAGAAAAGAGTTGCCATCTTT